>JBLMZU010000518.1:0-4677 GCA_050258995.1 Bacteroidota bacterium | reverse complement strand
GCCACGGCCACCTGGGATAAGACGGCTGCCTCCACGCCGACCGGCTCTGCGTCTGGAACGGCAGGCTTCAACTTCAATACGCCAACCACGCTTGTGGATGAAACGATTACAGTAACAGATTCCCTGAAGGGCAATCTTGGCACGGCCACCTACACAGACCCGAGCCCAACCACGTTCAATTACGCCATCACCTTCCCCGGTGTGGGCGGCACCTGCAAGACCTTCGATAATACAGCAACCTTCACAACAAACGACACCGGTACGACCGGCTCAGCTTCCCAGACCGTCAAAGTCTGTGCGGGTCTCGACCTCAGGGTCAGCAAGACGGCCACGCCCACCTTCACACGCACGTACGTGTGGGGTATCAGTAAGAACGTGGACAAGACGCAGATCAACATTGCAGATGGCGGCACAGCTGCCTTTAACTATACTGTTGACGTCACCCACGACGGCGGCACGGACAGCGGCTGGAAGGTGACCGGTCAGATCACGGTCAGCAACCCGAACAACTGGGAGGACATTACAGCCAATGTCACCGATGCCCTGGATACCGGCGCCTGTACTGTCACAGGGGGTACGAACGTGGTGATCGCCGCCAGGAGCTCTGTCATGCTGGACTACACCTGCGACCCGGCCAGCGCCAGCGCCACCAAGAACACAGCTACCGCCACCTGGGACAAGGCAGCTTCCTTCACACCCAATGGCTCGGCCTCCGGTTCTGCCAATGTGGCCTTCACAACCCCCACAACCATTGTGGATGGCAGCGTAACCGTTACCGACACACTGGGCGGCAACCTGGGAACCGTCTCTTATACGGATCCAAGCCCCAAGTCGTTCACCTATTCTAAAGACTTCAAGGGCGACCCGGCAGGCACGTGCACGAACCATAACAACACCGCCACCTTCACCACCAACACAAGCGGTACAACCGGCTCTGCCTCCAAGAGCGTGAAAGTCTGTGTGGGCAAGGACCTGACCGTCAGCAAGACGGCCACGCCGGCCTTCACCCGCACCTACCTGTGGAACATCAGCAAGAGCGTGGATAAGACCCAGGTTACGCTGGCCAGCGGCAGCGCCACGTTCAATTACACGGTCCAGGTCAACCAGACCGGCATTCAGGATAGCGCCTGGAAAGTGACGGGCGTCATCACCGTAAACAACCCGAACGATTGGGAAGCTGTCACGGTCAACGTCACCGATGCGGTTGACAACGGCGGATCCTGCACCGTCCCCAGTGGAACAGGCGTGAGCATCCCGGCCGGTGGGTCCCAGACCTTCAACTACACCTGTACCTTCACCAGTGGCGCCAGCGGCATCAACACCGCCACCGCCAGCTGGGACAAGACGGCTGCGTCCACCCCGACCGGTTCTGCAAGCGGCACAGCAGGCTTCAGCTTCACCGCGCCGACGACGACAGTCAATAAGACCATCACTGTCACTGACAGCTTCAATGGCGGAGCTCCGGTGAATATCGGGACGATCCCTGGTGTCCAGCCGACAACATCCACTGTGACTGCAGCAGATACACAGCCTTATGCATCCCAGACCTGGAAATATTCACGCAGTATTGCCGCCCCGGATGCTGCCTGTAAGTCCTACACCAACACCGCCAGGATTGTCGAGACCGGCCAGAGCGCGAGCCAGACGGTTACAGTCTGTAAGGCCAGCTTGATCACCGATACCATGCTGTGCTCGCTGACCAACAACCAGTTCAAGCTCGTCTACACACCGGATCAGCAGAGCCAGGGCGCCTGGAAGCTCAACGCCAGCAACCCCGGCCAGTACTATTACAACATGTTCTACAGCGGCCCGGGCAATGTGGACCTTACAATCACGCTGCCCTACCCGTGGATCACGCAGGGAGCCGTACCCGGCCACGTGTACTCGAGCGTGGGCGTCAACACAACCAATGGAACCACCTGCCTCACGCCTGGCACAGAAATCGCTGGCTCCACGTTCAATCCCATTCCAGTCACGCTTGGTTCCTATGGAACCCTGTCCAATGACTACCATGATTTTAGCAAGACCACGACCGTAACGGTCCATGTTCCGCCCACCCCAAGCGGGTTCGCCTATATCAATCTGCACCTGGACTATGGACTGAAGGGCACCACCGGCTACGCCAAGGATGCCAATAACAATGCGGTCAAGGCCGGATCCAGCACGATCGTTATCCCAGACCTGCAAACATACAACTTCACCGACACAGGCGGCGGGAACACCACGATCACCAGCACCAACAGCTTCAAGAAGGATCCAGGCATTGGAGGATTGGTGCTCAAGGCCAACGGCGACGCGGTCAAGAACGCCAAGGTGATCATCTACGACTCGTCCGGCAAAGCACTTGCCACCGTCTACAGTGATGAAGATGGCTGGTACTTGTGGCAGTACAAGTGGACCGGTAAAGCGGCGACGTTCACAGTCAAGATGTGGCCGTACTCACCCTACAGCACAGGGCTGCAGACCCAGTCTGTATCCCTCAAAGCGAACGGTTACCTGGTTGTGAACTTTACACTACCATAAAGCTGACCTACATCGAGTAATCGCATCGACCCAACCGGGCGGCGGACCTCAGGGTCCACCGCCCAAATTAAGACCACGGGGGACATCCGCCTTTCGAGAGATCCGTACAATGAACCGCATGGAATCGGCTTGAAAACCCAAACTGTGAGCCTGCGGAAATCAAACAGTTCGCTGGCAATCCATTGGAAAATTCAAAGTTAGAGAGGAGACACTCATGAGAAAGCGAATTCTATTTAAACTGTTCTTCGTCCTCGCCTTTTTGGCAGTCAATATCTCGCCTGTGGGTGCAGCCGGAAATCCGATGAAGCTCGTGGGTACGCTGAATCCCTGGAAGGAGGCTGCCTTGCCCGTGTGCGATCACGTTGCTGCATCCTGCATTGTCGTGCTGTCTGATGCGGGATGACTACGATCGTTGTATCGAGTTTACTAACCCGCCCAGGCATTGTCTATACGTGGTTCGCCGTATCTTTAACGTGTCGATCCCTCGACAGGCAGGATGTATGCCCCCTTTCAGGACCGGGGCACCACAACCTCCTGCACGACGGACGCCATGCGCAAGGGACAGATGCTGGCAGCAATTCCCCAAGGGGAATCCGCGTACCATCAAATGGTGTATGATCTCCTTCAGATATCCCCTCTAGGAATGTGAATGGAGAGATCATGTTGAATTCACTGGGATTTTTATTGGGAGAGTGGCAGGCCCTCAGCAGGCCGGGAGAGCCGACCGGCGGATTTACCTTTGCTTCCCGCCTGCAGGGCTGGGTCATCGTCCGCACCAACGATGCCGAGTATGCAGCCACAGACGATCGTCCTGCCTTCAGGCATGAAGACTTGATGGTTATTTATCGGGATGAGGAGGAAAACCTGCTGGCCGATTACTATGACAGCGAAGGGCATGTCATCCATTATGCGGGCCAGGCCGGCGAACCGGGCAGGGTGATCTTTACCAGCCTGCCGGCCGGGCCCGGACCCCGCTTTCGCATCGGCTATCGGCTCGAGCAGGATGGCACCCTGACGGGCACATTCGAGACGGCTTCCCCGGCCCAGCCCGAAAGCTTCCTGCCCTACCTGGCCTGGTCGGCGGTCAAAGCCCCTGAGGACAACGTCTGACCCTCACTGCTCCCCATCCTCGATCCGCTCTGCCACGAGGAGGATCTGGTCGGCAGCGAAGTCGGCCGCGTCCTGGGGCAGGCCGTGCTCCACCATCAGGCGGCTGGCGATCTGCGTGTGGTCCATCTCCAGGATCTCCCCGGGCTGCCAGCCCCTGGCATAGGTGGCGTAGATCTCGTCGGCGCTCAGGTCGTAATACACGGATTCGATCTGGCTGTCGCGGTGCGTGTTGTGCTGCGCACGCTTCCCGCGTGTCTCCCGCACCTGTTTCTCGAGGGTATCGAGCGCCTCCCGCAGGGCCATCATGGGGTCGGCGTCCTGTTTTGTGACCACAAGATCCTGCGGCCGCATATATACTAGGATGCGCACCCGGTATACGTCATAGGTCTGCGTATCCGCCACCTTCTCGACGGCAACCGCCGCGCCGACCATGTCCGAATGGTCGGCGGCAAGCTCCTGCAGCTGCCGCTCTGTCTCATGCTTGAATTCCTCCCCGCTCCCGGCCACCTCCAGGTTATAGTCGATATAAAAATCCGAGCTTCCCATATGTTCTCCTTGTTTAGTTTTCTCCGTTTGGAGCGCTGGTAAATCATAGTAACGATTCCGGGGCCGGACAATTACGGATTCCCGCTGGCCAGTTCCGCAGGCCTCGCGTCGCCGATCTGCTGCAGCCCTGCAAATGCTGGAGATTCTGGCAGATTTGCGATACAATCCCGAACCTGACAAAATAAGTGGATTTTCCGGTTCTCTGGGATACAGGTAGATGGAAAAAGAGGATCTGGTCTATGGACAGTCAGCTTTATCCGTATCGTGACATTATTCGACTCCTGCAGAAGTGGGAAAACGGCCTGGAGCTGGAGCAGGCGCCCGAGCTCCCGGCACTGCGCCAGTATGAGCTGCAAACCCTTTGCGATGCCATCTCGACCATCTTTGCGTTTGCAGACGCCGACCTGCGGCTGACGGCCATCGACGCACTGCCGTACCTTGTCCCCCGTGAAATCATGACCGGGTTGCTGGTCCCCTGCCTGGCGGACCCGCGCTCCA
>JBLMZU010000517.1:0-4690 GCA_050258995.1 Bacteroidota bacterium | reverse complement strand
AGCAGACCGGTGGGCTGGAGCTCAAGTACGGCGACCCGGAGGTGATGCTCAAGGTGCTGGATACCATCGTGAAATGCGAAGGCCCGCTGGGTGAAGTGCTCAGCAAGGGCTCCGAGCGCGCCGCCGAGATCTGGGGTAACGGCGCGGACGAGTGCTTGGTCACCGTCAAGGGGGCGGAAGCCCCGGCCCACATGCCGCAAGCCAAGCGCTCCCTCAGCCTGATCTACGCAGTCAACCCCTTTGGCGCCGATCACCAGTCGTCGGAGCATGACCCGTATTATGAGGAGGGCGTTGCCGACCTCAATCTCAACCGTCTTAGGATGATGGGCCTGAGCGAGCCCCAGCCTGCCTACAGTCTGACACCTGAAAAGGTCCGCTTTGCATATCTTTCAGAAGTCTTCTATTCGATGATGGACTCGCTCGAGCTCTGCCAGTTCGTCTTTGGCCCCGCCTGGACCCTCTACGGTCCTGCCGAGACCGTGAATATGGTCCGTGCGATCACCGGCTGGGATATCACGCTTGAAGAGTTGATGGCCGTGGGTGAGCGCCGCATCAGCCTGTTCCGGACCTTCAATGCCCGCGAGGGAATGGGCCGCAAGGACGACAAACTACCGAAGAAGTTCTACAAACAGCTCGCCGGGACAGGCCCCACGGCCGGCATTGCCCTGACCCACGAGGAAGTCGATGCCGCCATCGATCACTATTACCAGCTGGCCGGCCTCGATGCCGATGGCGCTCCAACACCTGAAACCCTGAAAAAGCATGATATCGAGTGGGCAGTAGAACACCTGCCCGCCTAACGAATAATCTTTTTATCGAGTAATGACAGGCTGATCAAAAGAATTGGGGATGGGATGGCATGTCTCATCCCCAATTCTGAGGAAATTATCGATCAGGTGCTTTGGTCTCAAGGGTTAATTGGAAAATGACAACTTCTTCAAGCGAACAGGCGGTGATTGTATATCTGGATGGGTCAAGCCTTCCGAAGGAGACCTATGAGGAATGTGATCTTTCCATCCTGCAGGATCAGTTGATCGATGTCATCGAAGCGAATTCCCTTGGTGAATTTGACGGAAATGAATTCGGTCCCGAGGGGACTCGATTGTACATGTATGGTCCCGATGCCGAGGCTCTCTTTGCAGGGATCGAGCCGGTTCTCCTGGCGGTTCCGCTTTGCGCAGGAGCCGTGGTGGTAATTCGACATGGGACCCCGGGAGCGCACGAACGCCATATCATTCTGCCAATGGGATGATCACGTAAGGCATCCCCTGTAATCCTTTTCTGGAAAGTACACTATGACCACTGAACAACTCTACACTGAGAACTTCCCTCACATGTCGCCGACCTGGTCGCGCATTTTCAACTTCGTGGCCGAGCGCGCTGAGGGATCGTATATCTACACCAACGACGGCCGCAAATTGCTCGACTTTACCTGCGGGATCGGTGTGACCAACACCGGCCACTGCCATCCCAAAGTGGTGGAAGCCATCCGCGAGCAGGCGGGTAATTTCATCCATGCCCAGGCCAACATCGTCATCCACAAGCCGATGCTGCAGCTGATCGAGGAGCTGCGCCGGATCGTGCCGGCCTCCATCGATTCGTTCTTCTTTGCCAACTCGGGCGCGGAGGCGCTCGAGAACGCGGTCAAGATCGCCAGGGTCGCCACCGGCCGGCAAAACGTGATCGTCTTCAGCGGCTCCTTTCATGGACGGACGGCTGGCACAATGGTGCTGACCACTTCCAAGACCGTCTATCGCACCGGCTTCGGTCCGCTGCCTTCAGGCGTGTTCGTTGCACCCTTCCCATATGCATTCCGATTGAAGATGAGCGAGGCGGAGGCCACCGAGTACTGCCTGGAACAGCTTGAGTACCTGCTTGCCTCCCAGACCGCGCCCAAGGAGACGGCCGCCATCCTGATCGAATCGGTCCTGGGCGAGGGCGGATACGTGGCGCCGCCGGTTGCCTTCATGAAGGCCCTGCGTGAGATCTGTGACAAACACGGTATCATGCTCATCTTCGACGAGGTCCAATCGGGATTTGGGCGCACGGGCAAATGGTTCGCTCTCGAGCACTATCACGTCGAGCCGGATATCATGACCGCCGCCAAGGGGATCGCCTCCGGCATGCCGCTTTCAGGCGTGTTCAGCCGCAACGACATCATGCTGAAACTGGACGTCGGCTCGATCGGTGGAACCTACGGCGGTAACGCGCTCGCCTGTGCCGCCGGTGTAGCCACCATCCAGGCCATGCGCGAAGAGAGCATGCTCGAGAACGCGACCGAGCGCGGCCTGCAGCTCATGACCGGCCTGTGCAAGCTCCAGGAGGAGTACCCGCAGATCGGCGATGTGCGCGGCAAGGGATTGATGATCGGCACTGAGTTTGTGAGCGAAGGCGGCCGGGCCGATAAGGCCAAGCCGCTGGTCAAACAGATACTCCACGCCGCCGAGGAACGTGACCTGCTCCTGCTTTCCTGCGGCACCTACGACAACACCATCCGCTGGATCCCGCCTTTGAATGTGACGGAGGGACAGATCAACGTTGGACTGCGGGTGTTCGAAGAGGCGCTGAAGGACACGATTAAGTAAAAAACATATTGGATCATCGTTACTCGATCGTCGAATATCGGATAAACCTTTCTCCCTAATTATGACTCACTCCCTCGACCGCACCCGACTTGCCCGACTCCTTCAGCAGGAGGAGCACCTGTTTCACACGACTCATCCCAAATCCTACGAGCTCTACCAGCGCGCCCGTAAATCCCTGCACGGCGGCGTGCCGATGTTGTGGATGATCCGCTGGGCCGGGTCATTCCCGGTTTTTGTTAAGGACGCTAAAGGCGCGCATTTCAGCGACGTGGACGGCAATTCCTACATTGACTTCTGCCTGGGCGATACCGGCGCGATGACCGGTCACGGTCCGGAGGCCACCCTCAAAGCCATCAACGAGCAGATCCAAAAGGGGATCACGCTCATGCTGCCGTATGAGGATGTCATTTCCGTGGGGGAGGAGCTGCAGCGCCGCTTTGGCCTTCCCTACTGGCAGTTCGCCCTGACTGCCACCGATGCGAACCGCTTTGCCCTGCGCATGGCGCGCATGATCACCGGGCGGCCCAAGGTGCTGGTTTTCAACTATTGCTATCACGGCTCGGTGGATGAGACTTTCATCACCCTGGATGAGGAAGGCACGCCCATGCCGCGCGCCAACAATATGGGTCCGCAGGTCGACCCACGCTACACCACCAAGGTCATCGAGTTCAACGATGTAGCCGCGCTGGAGACGGCCCTCTCCGCCCGGGATGTGGCGGTCGTCCTGGCCGAGCCGGTCATGACCAACATCGGCATCATCCATCCCGAGCCAGGCTATCACGAGGCTCTGCGTGAATTGACCCGCAACTATGGCACCTACCTGATCATCGACGAGACCCATACCATCTGCAGCGGCCCTGGTGGGTATACGGCAGCCCATGGGCTACAGCCTGATTTCCTGACTCTCGGTAAACCCCTGGCCGGCGGGGTTCCCGCCGCTGTCTATGGCTTCACCGGGGAGGTCGCCCGTGCCTTCGACGAGCGTCTCGACGTCGACGATGCGGACGTAGGGGGCATCGGCGGCACGCTGGCAGGCAATGCCCTGTCCATTGCGGCGATGAAGGCCACGCTTGAGAACGTCCTGACCGAGGAGTTCTACGCCCGTGCCATCACCCTGCAGGAGTGTTTCACCGCGGGCGTCGAATCCGTCATCCAGGAATATGAGCTGCCCTGGATCGTCAAACGCCTCGGCAACCGCTCCGAATACTGGTTCCGCCCCACGCCGCCAATGAACGGAGGCCAGGCCTTCGCAGCGATTGATCACGAGCTCGACCGCTACATGCACCTCTTCAGCCTCAACCGTGGTATCCTGATGACCCCCTTCCACAACATGGCTCTCATCTCGCCGGAGACCACGCAGGAAGATGTAGACTACCACACGAAGGTCTTCCGCGAGGCAGTGCAGACCCTGTTCGAATAATCGATCGTCAAATATTTAATATCCAATATCCTCCTCCCAGGAGAAACAAATGTCTGAATACAAATCCCAGGTCTGGCGTGTCAACGTGCGTGAACAAACCTTTAAACAGGAACCCGTCCCGGAAAGCTGGCAGCGCCTCGGCGGGCGCGGCCTGCTGGCGCGCATCCAGCTGGATGAGGTGGACGCGAAGTGTGATCCGCTGGGACCGGAGAATAAGCTGATCTTCGCCCCCGGTCTGCTGGTGGGACACATGCTCTCGTCCACCGACCGGATCTCTGTCGGAGGCAAATCGCCTCTCACCGGCGGCATCAAGGAATCGAATGCCGGCGGGCGTACAGGCCTGCACATGACCCACATGGGCATCCATGCCCTGATCCTCGAGGATCAACCGAAGGAGGATGGCTTCTGGGTTTTATATCTTTCGCTCGACGGCGCCAAATGGGAAAGAGCCGATGACCTTGCCGGCCTGGGCGTGTACGAGACCGCACCCAGACTCCTCGAAAAATACGGTGACAAGGTTGCCATTGCCCTCATCGGTCCCGGTGGGGAGAAGCGCATGAAGGCGGCCGGCATCCAGAACCTGGACAAGGACCGGGTACCCTCGCGCATCAACGCCCGCGGCGGCCTTGGCGCGGTCATGGGCTCGAAGGGCCTCAAAGCCATCGTGTTCGATCACGCCAGGGGC
>JBLMZU010000516.1:0-10568 GCA_050258995.1 Bacteroidota bacterium | reverse complement strand
AATATCCCAGCGGTGATTTGTAAACATGCTTCCGTTGTAAAAGTATCATTGATTTTTCTTTGGGAAGGTACGACTTGCGTTACCACGCTACACGATGGTCTCTAAGCCCGGGGCCCTACTCTTCATCATGCTCTTATGTGGAAGGTGTATGTTTCCTGCCAGCCGTCTGGGGCCGGGTCCTTTTGTGCATTCCGGCACGACGCCTTGGACAGTGTTGAGCCTCCTGCTTCTTACGGCTAGCGAGGTTGTTGGCGGTCGATCCGGCCGATGAGTGAAACTTTTATTCCGTGTCATCGTCATGAGACTCAATCAGCCGGGTGATCGTTTTTTTACTTTTACAGGTAGGGCAGCATGAGACAAAATAAGGAAAAGTTTAGACGTGTTGTGAAGTATTGGCGGGTGCGGTATATGCAGGCGAGCACGCAGGACCGCCTGGCAGTCGCCATGTTCGCAGGGGTGATGCTGACGTACATCTGGTGGGTCATCGTGCGGGTGCTCTAGTCTATATCGATCTGAAGTTTCATGGAGGTTTTTCCCCTCCCTGCAAGGAATTTTTGCAGGGCTTATTTGAGTCCATCCAGGACGGTTACGAATCGGTCGGTGACCAGGTGGAAGCCTTTGACGGTGGGGTGCATCTCATTGTCCCAGTATTGCTTGTAGTCCCTGCCCGTGGAGAGGGTCTTACGCAGATCCACATAGTGGACATGGGCGAACTCCGGCATGGCAGCCATCTCCGCCAGCATGATATTGAAGCGGTCGATCAGCTCCCTGACGATCGGCATGCGGGCCGACATCCGGGCAAAGCCTTTCTCGCGGAATCCCGGCTCGAGCCACGGACCGGGCAGTATCGCCCATCCGCCCAGGAAGCCGCGGCCGTCCGGGACGGCATAGTCATATCCGTGGATCAGGATCGGCAATGGCCGCTGGATCCAGTGCTTGCAGATCTCGGTGACCCCGCCGATAATGGTGATGTAGGCCAGCCGGACTCTCTGGTCGATCAGGCCGGACACCACCTGCTCGTTGATCCCCGGCGCAGCAGAGGCGGCATGGTCGAGCAGCATCCCGAATTCCTCCCCTACAAGATCGTTGCCACCGCCCGAGAGCAGGATGGCTTTGGGGGCACTGCGCCTGCGCAGCTGCTTCTCCAGCAGTCGCGAAAACCTTTCGAGCTGTCCGCCGGCATAGGCCATCTCCTCGACCGTATCCCCAAAATGGGCAGCAGACTCGACATCATATCCGTGCTCGTCCTCCAGGATGCGCAGGATGTCGGTCCATGGATAGTTGAACCACGAATCTCCTTCGGCGACCAGCACGCCGGCGGAGCCTTCAGGCAGGACCGCGGCCGGGACGGCTGCCACCATTTCTGCCTGGGGCACGGAGGCCTGGCGGGCGATCGCCTGTGCCCGGCGCTGCAAGGCCTCCGTGCGGAAGGAAATCACCTCCCGCGCATTCGCATGCCCGATCTCAAGTGCCTGGCGAGTGGTCTTGTCCATGGGGAACCTCCTTCAGGAAGGGATATTGGATCGCAATCGTTCTTCTGACAAACGACGATCAAGGGTATCTTTCAGGGTCCCGCCTGGCTCAAACTGTATATCATCCATTCAGGATTTGGCTGAACCTGATTTATCGGGGAAAGTCTTTCCAACACCTTCACAAACCTTGCATAGGATCCGCCCCGTGCCCTGGCAACTCTGGCATTCGACGTTCTCCGGCAAATAGAAGTCCGGGCGAGGACTGATCCTTTTCCTGATCCTACCTGCGCCCTGGCAGATCGGACAGGCTACAAACCCCTTGCCCTCGCACCCAGCACATGTCTCTATCTGTGTCATGATGCCCACAAACTCATCGATCCGGAGATCGAAGCTCCTTTTCGATTTCGATTATATTCTCGTTTTGGCTCCTGTTGGATGGGTCTTCTGTCCCGCTCAACCGACTGCTACTTCGGATCCTATTTCAACACCTCCGCCCAGCCCGTACCCCAGCAGACGCCGCAGACGGCCTTGTTGATAAAGCCTTCCTGGCGGCCGGTGCCTCCGCACAGAGGACATTTCCTCGGCGGTGCGGCCACGAGCACGGTCCCTTTGCCTCTGCAGGCGGGACAGTCCGACTCTCCAAACATGCCACTTTGTTTTCCTGTCCCTTCGCAGCGCGCACAGCGGACAGAGACTCCGTCCGGTTCCCCCATCGGGACCGCTGCAGAGACAGTCACTGGCTTTCCACAATGGTTGCAGAATTGACTCTCATCGGGGAGGATCTCCCCACAGGATGGACACTGCATGGCTCCTCCAGTGTTGGTGTCAGGGATGGCTGGAGCATACTAGAAAAAGAATGCTTCATCAAGGGAGGAACGATATAAAAGAAAACATCCACGAAGTTTCGATCAGAACTTCGTGGATGTCGTTTGCTCCTGCAAAACACATTAAATATCCCGTCTCCTGAATGTGTTCACTGCCACCCACAACATCACGATCAAATAGATCAGCGCATACACTACCATCAATGCGCTCGGCGCCGATAATGACGAGAAGGGTGTCATCTGCAGGGCGGAGGTGAGCGGAGATTGCATCACATATGTCGCCCGCCGCCAGAGCGCTTCGGTCGGGATGATCAGGCTCGATACGATTCCCACCTGGATGGCGGTCTGGTTGCCGAAGACCGCACCGATCTGCTCGATCCAGCCGCCGATGAAGGCAAGCCCATACAGGCCGAAGACGATGCCGCCGGTGGCCAGGGCAGGCATGGCACTGGAGCATGCCATGGCCACTGTCATCACGATCAGGGCCTCGAAGTAGATCAGGGACAGTCCAGCCAGCAGGTTCCTCGGCAGATAGCCAGCCTGGAGGTAGACACTCAGGACCGTCCCGCCGGACATCAGCAGGGAATACAGTCCCAGCAGGCCGGCGAAGCCCAGCCATTTGCCGAGCACCACGTCCGAGCGGCGCAGCGGCTTGGTGACGATGGTCTGGATCGTGCCGGAACTGATCTCACCGGCCAGGGTGTCGGCGCTAAGCAGCGCTCCCATGGCGACCGAGAGAAAGGCGACCGCGTATAAGCCTGCCAGCAGCAGGAAGTTGGATGCTTCGGTCTTCATCACCTGGGCCATGGCAACCGACCGGGCATTCCCGGTGATGGCAGCATAGATCATGTGGAAGCCGATCGAGAACAGGATCAGGAAGAGAATGCCGAGTACCAGTCCCGTCAGCACGATGCGCCGGCGGATGGCCTCCCGGAAGGTCATGCGGGTGATGATCCAGATCTTGTTCACAGTGCGCCGTCCTCTCCCACCGTTTCGATGAAGATCTCCTCCAGTGACCGGCGGGCAGGCGTAAGGGCATAGACGTTGATGCCCTGTTCCACCAGATAGCGGTTGATCTCGGGGATGTGCGCCTCGTCCCGGACCGTGAGGGTGACCTGCCCGTCGACAGCCTGGATGTCCGTGCCCCAGCGGTCGAGGCTTGAAAGCGCTTCAGGCGTTAGTCCGGCGGCCCGGATGGTAACGACCGATTGATTTTGATCCAGCACGCCAAGTTCAAGGAGACGGATCACTTCTCCGTGGCGGATGAAAGCAACCCGGTCACAGGTCACTTCGATCTCGCTCAACAGGTGGGAGTTAAGGAAGACACAGGTGCCCTCCTCCCGCAGCTCGTGGATGACATCCCGCACCAGGCGGCGTCCCACCGGGTCGAGGCCCGAGGTCGGCTCGTCGAGGAAGACCAGGGCCGGGTGGTTGAGCAGCGACTGGGCCAGCCCGATGCGCTGCAGCATGCCCTTCGAGAAGGTCCGCAGCAGTTTGTCCCGAAAGTCGGACAGGCCGACCCGCTCGAGGAGCGCGTCCCTGCGTTTTCTGAGCGCGGACATTTCCATCCCGAGCAATTCGCCGTGAAGCTGCAGAAACTCATCGGCCGTCAGCCACTCCTGGAAGCGGAAGTGCTCGGGCAGAAAGCCGACTCGTGCCAGGGTGGCGCGGTCCCCGATCGGCGCACCCAGAAGCGATGCCTTGCCGGATGTGGGGGAGACCAGTCCCAGCAGCATCTTCATCGACGTGGTCTTCCCGGCACCGTTCGGTCCCAGGAAACCAAATACCTCACCCTGCTCGACATGGAGAGTGAGGCCTTTCACAGCGGCGCGGTCGCCGAATACTTTACGAAGTCCTTCCGTTTCGATCGCGGCAGGGGGCATGGATGGATTGATACTCCAACAAACTGATAATGGATTTACCGTCATTGTCCCACCTGCTTTCGGGGGACAATGACGGAGTATGCTTGTATATTACTTTAGCGAATTCGCCATTTCCACGGCCTGCTGGGAGTTGGTGCCCAGGCCGCTGATGGCGTGGATGATGCCGTCCTTGATCCAGATCAGGACATACTGCGGGGCATCGTCGGCAGGGCGCTGGATGAGGGTGCCGCTCACACCGTCCACGGTCACCTGCTGATAGGTGGCAGCATTCCTCGGGATGGGGATGACCAGCGTGGAGGCCCAGTTGATATTCTTTGTAAAGGAGGCAGCATCCTCCTTGCTCATGCCGGTGAATTCGAGGCCGATCTGCGCCAGCTCATCGATATTCAGGCTGGCCGGTGCATCGACGGTCGGGCTGGGCATCTCGACAAGCATAACACAGTCGGGATAGCGGCGGCCGGGAATTCCACCTTCACCATGATCTGCTTCACCCTTCTGGGGCTTGGGGCAGGTGCCATACGACACGCTGACAGAAGCAGGGACATTGACGGAAATATCTGCGCCATCCACCGAGTTCGGCAGGACCAGGTCGCGGCGGCCGGCTTCGTCGAGCAGAGCCTGGGCCTTTTCCCGGTTGACCTCCACGGTGAAGGCGGCGCTGTCCATGACGTAGATCTGGCTGGGAGTGCTGCCGGCGGGCAGCCGGACCGCGAAGCCTGCCAGTTTGCTGGCCTCATCCGCACTGGCAGCCTGCACCGGGTCACCCGGTTTCTTCTTCATTACCATGGATTGCGAGATCAACTGCGTGAACTGGTCGCCGAGAGCCCTATTGCCGTTCAGCTGTTCCAGTCCGGTGAAGTCCACCGGCACAACAGTCACCTGCTGCACCCGGAACAGGTTCAGCAGTTCACCGGCCATCGCCCGCGTTCCGGGGAAGGCCAGAACGAGCGCCAGGATGAGCAGCGTAGCCGTCCCAAAGCGTACCATTGGATACGAAAACCATCGTTTAAACATCGAAAGCTCCTTCTTGATCATAACTTCCTGATTGAATCGGTTCCAGGCTGCCTGCACCGAGGGGACAGGTTCCTCGCCTGGCGTCAAAAACCCGAGCAGGCGGGCGGCCTGCTGACTATTCGCCTGGATCTGTGCCTGTCGCTCCTGGCAGCCTGCACAGACTTGCAGATGTCGGGAGCGATCGGCTTCCAGCTCTCCATCCAGGGCGGCGCGTAGCTCGCCGTCGGTCAGGTGTTTCTCCATGCGTCCTCCTGTGCCAGGGCACGATACTGCTTTTCGAATTCGCGCTCCGCACGGACCAGCAGCGGTCCGATCGAAGCGGGGGCGAGGTCCAGCGCTTCTGCAATCTCCTTATACGAGAGCCCGGAGTAGCGCAGGATGAGCAGCTGGGATTGGCGTTTGTTCATCCGGGCCAGCGCCTGCCGTACTCTCTGGCGCTCCTCTTCCCGGGCCTGGATCTCGGCAGGCGAGGCAGTTTCTGAGTTTTCCAGCTCATATCGGCCGGCGGTTATCTCGTAATGCTCGCGCCGCTTCCAACTGCGGATGGAGTGCAGTCCCAGGTTGGTTGCGACTCGGTACAGCCAGCCGCCCAGGTTGAAACCCTCCTCCTGGCCGGGATGGTGTTTGTACAGCCGTAGAAAGGTCTCCAGGGCCAGGTCCTCCGCTTCCGACGGGTCGCCCACCAGCCGCCGGAGCAGACGGTAGACCGGAGCCCAGTGCTCCAGGAACACCGCCTCGAACTCCGCAGAGCGCGACTCATCCCGAGCCGTCTCGGCACGATCTGCCTTGAGATGCTTCATGGAATCAATCATACTCTTGTAAAGCCGGTTTTGCTCATGTGCCTGGAACCTGTCCTATAGAGATAATCCCGGCCGGGCAGAAAATAGTACAGTTGCCTGGATTTCTGCAAAAGGTGCCAGGCGGAGTAAAATGCTCGTAGAAAGGAGATCTCATGATCAAGATCAAGCGCGTCTATGAAAGCCCCAAACGCGATGACGGGGTCCGCTACCTGGTGGAACGGTTGTGGCCGAGAGGGATCAAGAAGGAGGAATTAAAGATGAAGGCCTGGCTGAAGGAGGTCTCTCCCAGCCCGGAACTGCGAAAATGGTATTCGCACGATGTCGCCAAGTGGACCGAGTTCCAGAAGAGATATCGAAAGGAATTGAAGGACCATGCCGAGGCGTGGCAGCCGCTGCTGGAGGCCGCCAGGGATGGGAATGTGACACTGCTCTACAGCGCCAGGGATACCGAGCACAACAGCGCGCTCGTGCTGCGGGAGTTTTTGGAAAAGAAGCTGGGTTAGGCCGGTTCTTTCACGCCCCACAGCAGCAGGTACAGCGATACGGCAGGGATCGGGTGATCCTGCACATCCTGTTCGAGGCGCTGGATGCCCCGCTCGAACGCTTCCGGCGAGATCAGGTGCAGGCTTGAAAATGCCTTGTCACGATATCTCTGGATATCCTGGAGCTCGTATTTTCTTTCCACAATGACCTCCTGGAGGCCGTTAAACCCTGCCTCGACCATCATTGATCGCAGGTCCGCGATACGAGGATAGCGTTGTAACTCGACCGCAACCGTCTCAGGAAAATAATTCGATAAGGGCCGGCGGCGGCGGATGATGTCCTCCGAGTCGGTCACCGTGCAGACCCTGCCGCCGTTCCTGAGCACCCGGTATGCTTCGCGGAAAAAGGCGGGACGGTCATTCACATGGTGGATCACATCCACCGAGAATACCAGGTCAAAGAAATCCGCCGGGTAGTCCAGCTGTTCCGCCCGGCCGGTCTTGAACTGGACACGGTCCGTACGCTCCCGGGCCCTGGCCAGCATTTTCTCCGAAGGATCCATGCCCCAGCACGAGCAGTGGGTGGTCTCTTGCAGGGCGACCGTATAGTTGCCCGTTCCACAGCCCACGTCGAGCACCTGGGAGTCAGCGTCGAGCTTGCCTGCCTCCACCAGGTTCTGCAGGACTTCAGGCAGGATCTGGCGATGCCGGGCATATTCCCCGGCCAGGGAATTGTAGTCAAGCTTCATGGGTTCCTGTTCCCTGGATCGTGTGGGCCTTTGTTGTTCATCCGTCCATTATAGGAGTCCCGGCCATTTTTTCAAAGACATGTTTCCTCGGGCAAGCCCAGATACACTGCAGATCATCCATCCGTTTGCAACTTTTTCGAGCTGCCTGCATCTAATCATTATCTTTGTATTGGGAGAGTTCACGAATGGATCTGCTTGGAATGATTTTTGGGAAGCCGCTGCCCAGCATGAGCGCGGCCGAACTGGATGAGAAGCTGAAAAATGGAAAGCGGCCGATGGTGGTGGACGTCCGCCAGCCGGGCGAATATCGCAGTGGGCACATTGCCGGGGCAAAATTGATCCCTTTAAATGATCTGGGACGCCGGATGAAGGAGCTTCCCCAGGGCCGGGAGATCGTCTGCGTCTGCGCTTCGGGCAACCGCAGCAGCTCTGCCACGCGCATGCTGACCGGTGCGGGTTACAATGCGATCAATATGAAGGGCGGTATGGCCGCCTGGCGCAGTGCGAAGCTGGCGGTGAAAAAAGGGGACTCGTAGGTCAGGCCTGCCGCCTGACAATGACATCCGGTCTGGCGAATGTCATTGCTGAGCTTTCATATCACGAGGGAGGCCCGGCGATCTCGCTTCAGCCTTTTGATTTAAACAGGGGGTTATAATGTTTCCTGCACCACACATCGCACTCCGCTTCACAGCTACACGTGATAAAAATGCGCTTGCGCCTCCTGGCAATACTTCTGACGATCACTGCTCTATCTGCATGCTCCCTGCCTGCTGAGACTCCTACTCGTTCAACGGAGCCAACCGATCATACGGTCCTCCCTGGAGCGACCCGGCCTGCAACGGCTGCAGCCATTCTCACGAAAAGCATCGGCACTCCTGTCCCGGGCTGGGAAAACATCCCGATCATGCCCGGCGCTTATAAAGGTGAGCTGGATGATATGACCTATCTCTATTCGGTAAAGGAAACCGTGGAGGACGTCGAGCAGTATTACCTGGCCAAAATGGATGTCAACGGCTGGACCCTGGCCAACCGCAAGGTCCTGGAGACGGCCTCCTCCGGGCCATCCACCATTCTTGACTTTCAGAAGAGCGATCAGTGGCTGAATGTCATGCTGGTCCATGTGCCGGCAGAGAATGGCACGACCGTGCTCCTGATGCAGCTTGCCCCGTAAATCTATTTATTCCCAGGTCGCAGAACGTCCCGAAGGTTTCTCTGCAGGATGATGTCACGCCAAACCGGATTCTGTCCTACGGACAGGCGTCGAAATAGTTTATAAGGGTCAGCTTACTGGCAAGATTTGAGGCAAAAGACCGTTGCTCTCATCATTGAGCTACCGGAGGGTGGTTGGCGCTTGAAATTTTTCTTGCTATCCATTAAAGAGTTGAGACAGAATTTTGTTAAGCTGAAAAGATCGATGGTATATAAAAAGAATCCCCTGCAAATGCGGCAGGGGATTCTCGGTTCTACTGGAAAATCTTCTTACAAATGTATTACTGCGGCGGCCAGGTTTTCCTCTGCGAGAGGCATGATCTCGAATCCCAGTTTCTGGAATATGTGGATCATGACCTGGTTGTCGGCGGTCAGGATGGCGTTCATCAGCTTGATGTTCTCGCTGCGGGCCACCTCCACGGCGCGGCGGATGAGCTCGCCGCCCAGGCCAATTCCCTGGAATGGATCGCCGACCAGGATGCTCATGCGGGCCTCCTCGTTCTTGCCATGGATCTTGCTCATGCGGACAATGCCCATCACCTGGCGCTCACCGTCTTCGTCGGTTCTCTCGGCCACCAGGGCGATCTCCCGGTCATAGTCCACATGGCAGATTCGGGCCAGGCGCTCGTGCATGACACGGTCCTGGAGCATGATCGGCTGCAGGTAGCGCAGGAAGACGGTCTTGTCGGAGAGGGTGGAATGGAACTTGACCAGCAGGTTTTCATCCTCCGGCATGATCGGGCGGATGGTGACCTTGCTGTTGTCCTTGGCTGTCCAGGTGCCCACATATTTGATCGGGTAGGGGCGGATGGCCAGTTTGGGCAGCTGTTCCTTGGTGGTGTTCTTGTCATAGAGCACCACGCGGGCATCCAGGGCGATCAGCTGTTCGGGGGAGGCCATGAGCGGGTTGATATCCAGCTCCTTGACCCAGCGCTGTTCCGTGATCAACTGGGCAAAGCGCACGAGCAGGCCTTCGAGCTCGGCCAGGTCGACGGCTTTGCGGCCGCGCACACCCTTGAGGGCGGTGTAGATCTTGGTCCGCTCCATCATGCGGCGGGCGCGGGTGGTTGTGAGCGGGGGCAGGCCGAGGGCGCGGTCCTTGAAGACCTCCACCAGCTGGCCGCCCAGGCCGAAGAGCAGGACCGGTCCGAACTGTGGATCGATGCTGCTGCCGAGGATCAATTCATAGCCTTCGACCTTTGCGAACGGCTGGACGGTGACGCCCAGGAAATGTCCGGGTCCGGCTTTTTCGGCGACGGATGTCTCGATGTCGGTGTAGGCTTTGCGGACGGCATCCGCGTCTGCCAGGTTTAGCTGTACGCCGCCGACGTCAGTCTTGTGGGTGATGGTCTCCGAGTGAAGCTTGAGCACCACCGGATAGCCGATCGAGTTCGCTGCTGCCACTGCCTCGTCAGGAGTCTTGGCGATGCGCGTCTCAACCGTGGGAATGCCATAGCAGGAGAGCAGCTGCTTGGATTCGTATTCGGTCAGGATGGTGCGGCCCGATTCGCGCGCCGCGTTGATGATCCTCTCGGCGCATTCACGGTCCAGCTCAGCCTGGCCTTCGCCGCCGACGGGCATGGGCGTCTCATAGAGCATGCTCAGGTTTTCAGAGAACTTGGCCATGTAATTGAAGACGCGTGCGGCCGTGTCGGGATAGGGGAAGGTCGGGATGTTGGCCTTGTTGAGGATCGCCTCTCCCGCTGCAATATCCTTGCCGCCCATCCACGAAGCGATGACAGGTTTGTCCAGGGATTGGGCATAGGGCTCCAGGATCTCGGCGGTCTTGGTCGGATCGGTCATGGCCTGCGGGGTCAGGATCACCAGGATGCCGTCGCTGTTTGGATCGTTGGCGGCGGTTTCAAGCGCCTTGGCATAGCGCTCGGGGCTGGCATCGCCGATGATGTCCACCGGGTTGTTATGGCTCCAGGAGGCCGGCAGGAAACCATTGAAGGCTTCCATGGCCTCCGGGGAGATGGGCGCCAGCTCACCGCCATCGGTGATCAGGGCATCGGTGGCGAGCACGCCCGGTCCGCCGGCGTTGGTCATGATGGTCAGGCGGCGGCCCTTGGGACTTGGCTGCTTGCCGAGCACTTCGGCCATGTAGAACAGTTCGGCGATGCTGTTGACGCGCA
>JBLMZU010000515.1:0-12120 GCA_050258995.1 Bacteroidota bacterium | reverse complement strand
GATCCAGAGGCTTTTGTCGATCTCCCCTGAACGAGGTTCCTGGCTGATCGCATCCTCCGGCAGGAGAGGAGGATAATAAAACCCGCCCTTGAACATCAATACACGGATGAACTCCGGAACGAGAATGTTCAAACATTCAGGGGAGTTGCTGTCCAGGTAGGAAAGGTAATCATGAAAGGCGGCAATCGCCTCGATCTCCTCATACACCGCGGTATAGGGCGCGTTTTTAAGAGGAAAGAGTGCAAAAAAGGTGGCGTAATTTTGGGCATATCCGTAGTCGCATTCCCAGAGCCACATGTTATTAAAGATATTGGCAAGAGCCAGGTAGCTCAACTTGAGGTAGAGATCCTCGCCGGTCTCCTTCCAGAGGCGGAGCAACGCGCCGGCGGAAAAGATGGTCGAGTTTGCTTGGTACATCATATTGAAGCCCAGGCCCTGGAGGGATTGGGCAGCCTTTTTGGCCTCCTCGAGATAGCGCTCCTCCCGGGTAAGGTCCCAGGCCTGCATCATGACGTGGGCATACTGGCCGGCCACGTCATTCTCACCCCCGTGCCCTTCCTTCGACTCAGCCTTCAGGACCTCCATGGTATCCAGGTTATAAAAGACCGGGAAACGGTACTTGTATTTGCGTGCCACCTCGATTGCATAATCCATCGAATCGAGAAATAGTTTTTTAGCGGTTTCATCGCCTCGTAGGGCGAGGCGCGATAGATTGAGCAGGGAATGGTAAAGATACCATGAGTCCATGACACGCGGATTCTTATGATCCTCCGATCCATCCAGTTTATGGGCTTCGCTGGTCAGCCAGCGTCCGTAGACATGCGCATCTTTGTCGAAGAATTTAGGCAGGGTGTTGAGAATGTCCTGTGTTAAAGGTATTTCCTCTCCGATCCAGTCGGCATATTCGAGCATGGGGAGCAGCACAGAGAGCTGGACCATGCTTTCCGGAGGAGTTTCATAATCTCCCACATAAGCGTTCAGGTATTTCACGTTCCGGATCGTCGACCAGCACTTTTCAGAGCCGGCAAGATCGTGAAGTGATTTTTTCACAATATCTGTCCAGTCGCGGTATTCCGTTTCCATCCGAGGCAGGACGAGGTAGATCTGTGCCAGGGAATCAAGGAACTGGCGGGCCATTTCCAGGTCATCCCTGGGTGTGGAGGAATTAAAACGGAGAATGGCATCTGAGATGACAACCGCCTTTCCCGCTTCAAGCGGCTCCTCCGTTGCAGGAGGCAGGGAGAGTCCCAGCTCGGGCCAGTTGCCTCCAACCACATCCTGGAGGGAGGTCTTGGTATTTTTTGCAAAATCATTCAGCGATGTGAGGTTTTGAAAATACATGACAGTTCCAGCCTGGGGCTTGGAGAGGCTGAAATACACCATTCCCGATCGCGGTCCCACCTGACTGGTGTAGATGATGCCTTCGGGGTGGATCAGGTCGTCTGGAACGCCAAGAGGGATGATATCCCGGGGAAAATAAGGGACAAAAAGCGGCGCAGCCGGGACCAGAGTGGTTGTACAGCGCATCATGGCCCGATCCGGGCGCGGAAACTCCAGGTGCACCAGGTATTCGCCCGTGACAGAGCCCAGCTGGATCTCCATACCTTTGGGATAACTGTTATCGACTTGATTGCCAAAGGTCCGGATCTCATTAATTTCGATATGGTTATAAGGACAATAAGCCGCCCGAAGAGCAACTTCGCCGCCTTTCGGGAAAGTTGTAACGATCCAGAGTGACTGATCACCCTCGATGACATTTAATTGAAAATCTCCCAGCAGAAAGCTCCAGCTGGAGGCGGGACGCTGTTCCCCCAATTCCTGCTCCAAAGAGAGCATCCACGGAGATACCCCTTTTGTCTTTTCCTTTTGAAAACCCCGGATTCCTTCTGAATTGGCAGTTTGAACCATTGTTTTCATCCTGTATGCGCAAAAATATGGTTCTATGCCGGAAGCAACGAACCATTTATCGAGTCATCATTGTATTGGGACGATGTATGGTTGAAAGTGTTATTCCCCGTTTTAATAAGCCATTAACTCTAACTCTTAAAAGTATAGCCCCTCCCCTGAAGCGCTGCAATCAGGATAAACCCTAGATCAGTGTAGGGAAACTTACGTTTCAGGCGCCTACTTAATCTTTATTTAAGCAAAGTCACCACCTACACCCCGGTGCAGAATTAATTCCTGCCGATTTTTCAGTCCGCTTGTACATGGTGACGTTGGTAAAAGGCTCCCCCAAGATCCCATCATGGATGGCCCAGGAGCGCAGGCGGATGCTATCCGCGGCTTCCGGCATCCGGAACGGATCAGAGCCATCCAGGCGCCGGCGAAGCTCGCCTCCCTCCTGGAACCCGGCATGTATGTTGTCCATCTGGCGTTTTCCCACTTGGTAGGCGAAGCCATAGCGCTCGAAGATCAGGGCGTTGTGATAATACAATGGCTCGACAAAGAAGATATCATGCCCCAGGCTGGCGACAAATCCTTCAAAAGCCTCGGAGGCAGGGCGGGCCAGTCGGAAGCCGCGCCGAACCTGTCCCGGAGACAGACCAGCCTGCATGGCTGCCTGCTCTGCTGCAAGATTACGTTTGAGCGTGCCAAATCGGGTCAGGGAGCCATCGGGCATTTTGTCCACATCGAATCTCGGAGAAGCCGGGTCGTTCAGGATATAGAGAAGCACGTGGATCTGCCCGTTCATCGTATCTGTCAGGTGAGCGTACAGCACCGGATCCTGGAAGCCGGCCTGGTGGTAGAGCATCATTTCCACGTCGCTGGCCCCCGAGGCAAATCTGAATTTTAACAAGTCATGGTTTTCCGCCAGGCCGGGAAGGTTGAACTTTTGAATGAGGTCCCTGGGAATATAGCGGGCGTAGATGGCACGCTTCTCTCTCTCATCCAGCTTATTAATTCCGCCAATCGTTGAAGGGTACATCGTCTTTCGTTCCCTCGTTTTGAAGCCGGGCTGCCATTCATAGACCGCTCGCCGGACTCCAAACTTCTATGCTACCTTACTCTTGTTTCACGCTCTGAATTTCGGGCTTCATCCCGCTTTGCGATCGCGGCGCGTTTGTCATAGGCCTTTTTGCCCTTTGCCAGGGCGATCTCGATCTTGGCGCGACCATCCTTGAGATAGACGCGGGTCGGCACAATGGTCATGCCCTTGATGCGGACATTGTTCCACAGCTCGCGGATCTGCTTTTTGTGAAGGAGCAATCTTCTCTTCCGCCGGGGATCGTGATTGAAGCGGTTCGCCTGTTCATACGGCGCGATATGCGCTTCCATCAACCAGGCCTGTTCTCCATTTTCGATATCCACGTATGCTTCCTGGATGCTTACCTGCCCTGCCCGAATGGACTTGATCTCGCTCCCCTGCAATGCCAGGCCGGCCTCGAACCTTTCCAACAGGAAGTATTCGAAACCCGCCTTGCGATTGGTTGCCACAACTTTAACGTTTTCTGCCATTATTTTATGTTACCACAATCAAATCACAAATCTGCAATTCAAAATGAACTATCCCCATCTGAGGATCGCCATGCCGGCCAGGAAACGCATGGCGGCAAACAGCAGGAGCGCCGCGGAAAGCCCCATTAGATTCGAGAAGACCGGCCCACTCAGGGAACCAATCAGGATGGCGGCGTTGAGGATCACGTTATACCACGCCAGGTGCGAAGGGCGATCGTGCGCAGGGATGTTCTCGAGCATGTAGTTGGCGTATGAGCCCGACACCATGGCAAATGTCAGCCCGCCAACCAGCGACAGGCCATAGTAGTGCCAGACGGTGGTGGAAAAGGCCAAAAGCAGAGGATAGAGCGCCAGGCCGGCGACACTCCAGCCGGTCAGCTTTTTGTTGCCGATGCCATGGGCAGCCTTCCTTAATTGAGTCGATCCCAGCAGCACGGTCAGGTAGAAAAGAGCAGTACCGATTCCCAGCTCATTGTCGCCCAGATTGAGCACTCGTACGTTATACAAAGGGAAGATCGGGGTGGCAATATATTGGGCAAGATGAAATGCAAACAGGACCACCAGGATTTTGCTGAAGCCTGTCTTCCAGATATCCAGGCGAAGCACGGTGGCGAGGTTTCGTCCGTACGGCCTTAAGACCGGCGCAGATGGGGCAACCGGCACGGGGATGTCCGTTTTGAGAGGCCGGATGAAAAAGAGATGGTAACTGCTCATGGCCGCGCCGACCGCGCCGATCGCAAAGACGACCTGGTAGCCGGTGGGGAAGGGCATTCGCTCAAGGATTGTGCCACTGGCTAGGGAACTGATCATATATGTGATCGAGAGCATGACATTCCGGATGCCCGCCACCTGGGCACGATACTCGACCGGGACGGATTCAGCGAACAGGGCATTAAACCCGACGCCCAGTGGAGTCAGCGGGATGGCCATCAGAAATGTAATCGAAATAATCGCCCAGATCTGCCCTGCCTCATTTGCAAACAGGGGCAGAAAGATAAACGCCAGAAAGCCGATCCGGTAAAAGACCGAGGACCAAAAAATAGCCCTGCCGGTATTCCGGGTTTGAAGCCATCGACCCACAGGAATGGCCAGAAAAAGAGTGACCACCGCCGGCATGGCCCCGATCAAACCGATCTGAAAGGCCGTGGCTCCAATGCGCGTGGCATAGATGTTCAGGAAATTGATCGCCGAACCGCTTAACAGCCCAAACCAGGCAATATCCAGGTAAAGATGCAGGAAGTTCGAACGATATTCATTCGGAATAGCAGAGAGACGAAGAAGTTTTGTAAGCATGCCGAAGGGCATTATATTCGATGAAATGGCATGTTTCCTGTACGGGATTCCATTGGAACTCATTGGAGTGCAGTTCCGTTTAATACAGGTTGATCCTTGCCCCCAGCGCCATTTCAACGGACCACTTTTCTCGTGAGGATGAGAATCGATTAAGGATGGGACGTTTCAGCCATTTCGTGAATATAATCATCATGTATAGAACTCTACATGGGCTGGGACATTCCCGTAAAACTACATTGAGGTAAAAAATGAACAAAGCAGGAAAGACGATAATCTTTATATTATTGACTACGGCGCTGCTCGTTTCGTGTGGGGGGCAGCCGCCCGCTTCGCCCACCCCGGATATCAACGCCATTTTGACCCAAAGCATCGGAACGCTGTCTGCCTCCTTTTTTATGACGCAGACGGCCATCGTACCGACTGCGACGAATACGCCGCTGCCTACGCCGACTCCACTGCCGACAAATACTGCGCTTGCATTGCCTTCGCCTCTGCCTTCTGCCACCCAGGCTTATTATGCAACCGCCATCATCTATCCTTCGATCACCGGAACCGTGTACACACCCACCACCAATCCCTCCTCGCTGGCTTATGGATGTAATAACCTGGCCTTGATCCGGGATGTGACCATTCCTGCAGAGACCGAGATGTCGCCAGGAGAGAAGTTTACAAAGACATGGCAGGTATCGAACTCCGGGACCTGTGACTGGCTGTTTGGCTACCGCCTGGTCCCTGTCAGCGGCACCAAGATGTCATCAGAACCGGTTAAAGTCAACAACCTACCGGTTCCCCCCAAGGAGTGGCGGCAGATCTCTGTCAGTATGGAAGCTCCCAACGATAAGGGTACCTATACACAATACTGGCAGCTCAGCGATGGTGCAGGGCACACGTTCGGGTCTCTGCTTGGCGTTACCATTGTTGTAAATACATCCTATCCATAAATTGAAATCCACTTAATCAGGTAAACGAAGCAACGGTCCACTAGGGTCGTTGCTTTTTATTTTGGAATAACTGTAACTTTTTCGACTCACTTAACTGTTGACTTTCTATAATCGGATGATTAAAATCTAATTAGTATTTATTCTTCGCTGTATAGCATAGAATAATGACATGTGGGTTGGGATCGACAAATCGAGAGTCATTCTTTTCAATAAAGTGGAGGTGCCGGGCAAACATGGCTAATCTTACGTGGAAGAGCGGCTGCGCATCTGCCCGTGCTGCAGCACGGTCGCATCACTACTTTACCAGAGGAGAGAAACTAATGTTTAGTTCCATAGCTGTTAGGCGAAGCAGAGGATTGTTCTTTAAGCCGCTGCTCCGCCTTTTTTCGCTGATTCTGATCGTATCCATGTTAGCGATGCCGGCGGGGGCATTCGCTGCACCTGACCAGGCGCCAGCCACTGCACCTCTTGCCAGTCGGGTGGTCTTCTTCGCTTCGGATGGCATGCGGCCTGATCTAATGGAGAAATATGCGGGCCACGGCTATATGCCCACATATATGTCGCTGATGGCATCCGGCGTGCGCGGCGATAATGGAATGGTGCAGGCATTTCCTCCCAACACCGGTGTCGGTTGGTATACCATGATGACCGGTACATTTCCAGGTGAGCATGGCTCAACCAATAACACCTATCACCGGGTGGGAGAGGGTAATTTCAACAACCGTACCTCCTTCTCTACACCTGGCACGTTGCAGGCTGACACCCTGGCCGCGGCGGCTGAACGCGCAGGGAAAAAAGTGGCCCAGATCGACTGGGTGGGTGGTGCCCAGAGCGTTGTTACCGGACCAACGGTTGATTTCGCCAATTTCTTTTCCACCCGAGGCGTACTTGCTGCACCTCTGAACTCTACCGAGCAGGCAGGCGCGGCCGCCTTCGGTATCTCCTACCAGGTAGCCTCGTTTGTTTCGGCTGCAGGATGGACCAATGTCCCGGCGGGAGATCCGGCTGCGCCCCCTCAGGAAACAGCTTTGACCGTTGCCACAACTTTTGGAGCACAAAATCCAAGCCGTGTCTATAATGTATACATCTATGATTCGGTGGTGGATGGGACTGCTGCCTATGATCATGCGATCCTGGTTCGAGCTGCAGCAGCAAAAGATGGGAGTCAGAAGTCTGTGGATCTGGCGGTGGGAGATTTCAAGGAAATCAAGCTTGCCGGTGCAGATGGCTTGATCGGAGCCCGCGCGGGACAGACGGCCGGTTTCTATACCAAGCTCATATCCCTTGCTCCCGACCTGTCCTCCTTTAAGCTGTATTTCACATCTGTAGAGCGCGTGATCGCCAAATGTTCCACGGCGGTTTGTAACGCGTTGCCCGCCGGGGGGGCCGGTGAAGACCGACTTGAGAAATACATTGCTGACAACCTGCCAACTTATATCGCAGCAGATTTTGCTCCGCTCGAAGCCCGTATCATCGACGAGGATACTTACGTTCAGCAGGGCCGCGATCTGGAGAAAGCGTATGGCGATGCAGTTCTGAACTATATCCTGGGCACATTACAGCCCAATACCGATCTTGCTTTCGTCGGGTACCCGGTTACGGATGAGTTCCAGCACCAGTTCATGGCCCTGACAACTCCGACCGATATGGATGGCGCTCCCAACCCGACCTACGACGACGCTGACTATAATGGCATTCCGGATGGGCGTGTCGATATTCGTGAAGGATATATCCGCAGTGCTTATGCGGAAGCGGATGCAAAGCTGGCCGAGGCGAGAGCCCTGATGGGGGGCAATCCGACAACCTTTGCCGGTTCCGATCACGGCTTTGCGCCACAGTGGTATGCCGTAAATGCTGCAAAGGTCTTGGCGGATGCCGGCTTGCAGACACCTGAACAACCAAGCAACTGCCGGGCGGCTTCCGGTACGAACCAGGCCAAGGCTTGTTGGGCTGGGGGTACTGCTCAGTTCTATGTCAACTTGGCCGGTCGTGATCCGGGCGGCACGGTTCCCGCTGCCAGTTACGAAACGGTCCGCAACCAGATCATCTCCGCCTTCCAGAACCTGACCGACCCTGCCAATCCTGGCAAGCAGGTCGTGCTGACCATTCTCAAGAAGGAGCAGCTCCGCAATGTGGATGGCAGCGATTCATTGAGTCCAAGCCGCAGTGGCGATGTTGTAGTGGTCCTGCGTCCGCCCTACCAGTTCGATGCCGCCACACCCGGTCAAACCATTGCCTTGTCCAATTTCTTTGGCCAGCATGGTTATCTACCTGAACTGGTTGACCTGGCCCACAATATCAACATGCATGCAACCTTTGTCGCTTCCGGTCCTGGCATTCGCAAGCAGGATGCTGTGGCGGGCGTGCGTGCAGTGGATCTCGCCCCAACGATCGCCTTCCTGATGGGCATTCCAGGACCTCAAAACGCGCGCGGGAAGATCCTTTCCAATCTCACCGGCAAGCCCGGCCAGTACAAGGAAGTCACCATCCTGGATATCAGTGATTACCATGGGCAGCTCATACCTTTATCTGAAGCGGCTGATAACGTAACAGGTACAGGCGCCAGCAACCCAACCTTTGGGATCGGTGGTGCAGCCTTCCTCAGGCCGTGGTTTGATGTGTATCGCTCGGAAGCGACGAATGGATCCCTGACCGTTGCGGCAGGTGACTCGGTCGGTGCCACGCCTCCCATTTCATCCTTCTTTGGCGATACGCCCACCATCGAATTGATGAACGCCATGGGCTTTGGCGCAGACGGCCTGGGAAATCATAACTTCGACAAGGGCTCGGCCTATTTACGTAATACGTTGATCCCGCTGGCACAATATCCCTTCCTCTCGGCCAATGTGGTTGACGCCAGTGGAAACACTCCGTCTCAATGGAAGCCATCCCAGGTCTTTGATACAACCTTTGGCGGCGTGAAAGTGGGCATCATCGGCTTTACAAATGATGATGCACCCACGCTGGTATCACCGACCGCCTTTGATCCCTTCCATGTGGCGAACTCACTGGCTGCTGTGAACGCAGAAGCCACCAAATTGAAGAAGAAGGGCATCAACACGATCATCGCGATCGGACATCTGGGTGCAACCGATGGAACTTTGAGCAATCCCACTGGTCCGCTTCTCGACCTGGCCGATAATGTCCAAAATGTGGATGCAGTTATCGGAGATCATACTGATTTCCAGGCGCTCACCGTTCGTTCAAACGGGGTGCTGGTTACCGAGAACCGGAGCAAGGGTATCCGCTTCACACGCGTTCGCCTGATCGTGGACACGAGTACAAAGAAAGTCGTCTACAAGACGGCCGACTTCCACAAACCCTGGGATATTGGCATCACACCCGACCCAGCCATCCAGGCGCGGATCAATGAGCTCAACGCACAGCTGGCTCCGATTCTGAGCACAGTGATCGGGAGCTCCACAAAGTTCATCCCACGTGCCGACCAATGTGGCAACGGTGCCGGTCGAACCTGTGAGTCTCTCGTCGGCAATGTTGTAACGGATTCCATGCGGACGAAGTACAGCTCAATCGGTGTCCAGTTTGCCATCACAAACTCGGGTGGCCTGCGTGACGCATTGACCTGTCCCACGACAGATAACCCGAATGATTTCTGCCCGGCGTACGCACCTCCGCCGTACCAAATTTCTCGCGGTCAGGTGCTCACTGTTTTGCCATTTGGCAACATCGTTGTCACGCTCCAGGTCAATGGGGCAGAGCTTAAGACCATGCTGGAGAACGGTGTTTCCAGGATGCCGGCCATTGATGGTCGATTCCCCCAGGTGTCGGGTCTTTGCTTTACATATGATATCGCTGCAGCGCCCGGCAGCCGCGTGACCGGGGCCGTGCTCGCCAATCCAGATGGAACCTGCACGAGCACTGCCGTTGATCTGACCGCCGCCTCCACATACAAGATTGCTGAGAACGACTTCATGGCCTCCGGTGGAGATGGCTATCCAGCCTTCACACCGCGGGTGACAACACAGGATATCATGGACCAGGTAACCGCCGATTACATTACGGCCAACTCACCTGTGAACCCGGTTGTCCTGGCAGCGCCCAACGGTCGTATTAACTGTACGGACAGCAATGGAACTGGAACAGCGCCCAATTGCCCGGCGCTTGTTCCTTCCCCCTAGTTTTTCTTCCGTCTGATCAATCTATGATTGCGAGCCAGATGAGCATCTGGCTCGCAATCCATTCATTATGAAACCAAGAATTTCACGCATCCTTTCCATAGCTATTCTTCTTTTATATTCTTTATTAACGGTCCAGCATGTATTCGCACACGGCGATGATGCGCGGATCGAGGTCAGCCCGGAACGGTTGAATCCCGGTTCTGTGCTGGATGTCCGCGGGGTCGATTTTGTGCGGGATACGGAAATCAGCCTGTCCCTTGTGGGACCCCAGGTGGAACTTCCTCTTGGAACGGCGATCGCCGATGCCGAAGGAGTGTTCCTTTTGACTTACAAGCTGCCGGCTGACCTCGCGGAAGGTACATATGTGGTTCGGGGCGCGACAGATGATCAGCATGCGGTGGATAGTCCTTCATTTATTGTTTTCGGCAGTGCCGACTTTGGATCTGCCGATGGCGAGCTTCGCCAGGAAGACGATGGCCTGCTTGCCCCCATGCCGACCCTGGCAGCAGGAGTTCCCACCCCTCAGATGGCTTCCACTTCACCACCAGCAAACCTTCCAAAAGAAGAACACTCCCTCCCATACGCCTGGATCGCCGCGGGGATTGGAGTTTTGGCAATATCGTTTCTGGTCCTAAAGCTCAGGAGATGATCCTGGTCTATACGGGCTGCGCGATAGGTTTATGGCGGGGCAGTTATAAATTGGCTCCCTGAGTACAGTCGGAAGCAAATTGTTCCGGCTGTTTTTTTATAAATGAGAATCTTCTAATAGCTCCCTTCTCGCTCCAAATTCAGATGGTTACAATCTCTTTATCGTTCTTCTCTGGATCCTGCAACAAAGCCCATCGAAGTGTTTACAATTAATGTTTGTGCTCTTTATCGGTGGAGGCGCTGGGCAACATATGTTTAATCGTAACAAGGAGGAGCGGCTGCGCATCGGCTCGTGCTGCAGCTCGATCTACAATTCAATCTGCATGAGGAGAAACAGAGTATGCTCGACTCCGTCGCGAATGGACGAAGCAGAGGACAAATGTCCCTGCTTCGTTTTCTTTCTGTCCTGTTGATCGTTTCGCTTTCAATGTTGCCATCGGCAGCATTTGCCGCTCCTGCCTCCGGACCAGGTACTGGAGCGGGCAGCTGCTATCTAAAATCCCCCAAGGGGAATATCAAGCACGTGATCTACATTCAGTTCGATAATACCCACTTTCTGCGGGACAATCCGAATGTCCCGTCAGACCTTGAGCAGATGCCGCACCTGTTAAACTTCATTACCGGAAACGGCCGGCTGCAAGCCAACGATCACACCGCCCTAATCTCGCATACCGCCACAGGAATTCTGACCTCGCTAACCGGTGTCTATCCGGACCGGATGGGACAGCCCGTCTCGAACAGCTTCCGCTACTTCAAGACCGATGGCACCACCCGCACCGGCGTCTCCTTCGCCTACTGGACCGCGCCGCTCTTTGACCCTGGCGGGAGCACCACCGATACGACCCCGGAAATGATCAACGAGCTAGGCAAGATCGCCCCTGCGCCATGGGTCCCCTTCACGCGTGCCGGTTGTGATTTTGGAGCAGTCGGAACCGCCAATACGGTCCTCGAAAATACGGCGATCGATGTCAAAACAGTCTTTGGGCCCGGCTCACCCGAAGACCAGGAAGTAACGAGCAACCCTGGCCAGGCATTTGCGGACTTCGTCGGCGTTGGCATTCACTGTGCCGCGGGTTCCATGGTTTGCGCGGACGCAAACAATGGCAGGCCCGACCTGCTTCCGGATGAACCCGGTGGATATACGGGGTTCAATGGTCTTTTCGGCGCCAAGTATGTGGACCCGGTCATCAAACCAGGTGGACCGATGACCGATCTGAACGGCAACGTGATCCAGGATGCATCGGGCCATATCGGCTTCCCGGGCTTTGACGGCATGGAGGCAACCGTGTCCCTCTCCTGGGTCGCCCAGATGCAGGAAGCCGGCATTCCGATCACCTATGCCTATATTTCGGACGCCCACGATGGCCATGGCACATCCGGAAATATCCACTTTGCCTATGGTCCCGGTGAAGCGGGCTACGTCCAGCAGCTCAAGGATTATGACACTGCCTTCCAGAAATTCTTTGACCGCCTGGCGGCCGATGGCATCAATAAGAAGAACACACTATTTGTGTTCACAGTGGACGAAGGCGATCACTTTGCCGGTGATGCACCCACCCCGGCGGGTTGCAATGGCATTACGACACCCTGCACGTACAACCGGGTGGGCGAGATCAATGCCGATCTCAGGCGGATGATCCTGA
>JBLMZU010000514.1:0-3443 GCA_050258995.1 Bacteroidota bacterium | reverse complement strand
TCTGTCGCAACAAAGGTAATTTCGTTTGCCGTCCTGGTCGCCATCCTGCTTGTGTCCTTTCCAACGGCTGCCGCTGCGAAAACAGGCAACCAGGGATTGGAGAAGAAATGGGCAAGGCTGGTCGATCGTTACGATCGCCAATCCATTACTCATAACACCTCCCGCCGCTGGGTCGACCTATGGATAAATGCGAATAGAAAGGCCCCTCATTCCAAAAAGGCTGAGCTCCTGAGCGATCTTGCAATGTCCGATGCGGCCTGGGCGTCCGCGACGATCGTCGCCATGCAGCACAGGGGCTTTGATGCAAATGGAAAGGTGGTTGACAAAGCCGCCGCCCAGCAGTCCCTTAAGGACCTGGCCGGGGCCCTTCAACACTATGCCGTGGCCATCAAGAATTTGAAAGCGCATCTTCGGCAATTCAATAAGGAAGGATAAGATCCGGATTTCCCGTTTTGCAATACGGCACAGCCCGCTCTGAACGGGACCTTCCGCCGGGCGGTGAGAATTCGCGAGCATCCCCGGATTGGAGAGGCAAGCCGTCGATCATCCGCATGGACAGGGATGGGGGTCATTTCCGCATCGGAGATCGACTGCTGTACGTGAGAATAAAACGGGCGCAGGTTTTCTGACCTGCGCCCGTGACGTTTCATCTTGTTGCGGCATTAATTGCAGTCCGCTTCCAGGGGCGGGAAGCGCCCATCTGGGGAGGCGGGGAAAGCATACTGGACACACCGGTCGGGGTTGATGTTCCGGACCTGGATGCCCTCCAGGACCTGTCCCGGGCCCACGGTCAGGATGCCAATCCTTGCCCCGGTCGAATAGGCGGCTGCGGCCCGGTTGGGTTGCGTTTCACTCCCGACCGGGAAGGCGACCAGCTGGTAGGTACCGGGGGCCACCTGCAGACTGAAAGTCGAAGCCGGGTTTCCGCCAGGCACTTCCAGGGAATACCAGCGATCGGCGCTGATAGCGTACAGGATGGAGGCGGGCGCGGGCGGGGCCTGGTAGGTGATGGTCCCGGCGATCGTGGCCGGCGTGTCTTCCAGTGGGACTTTACTACAGGTCTCCTCCATCGGCGGGAAGCGTCCGTCCGGCGAAGCGGGGAAGGCATAGTTCACGCACCGGTCGGAATTGATATTCTGGACCCGGATACCCTCCATCACCTGCCCGGCAGAAACTGCCAGGGCGCCGATGCCGGACCCGGTGGTATAGGCGGCCGCGGGGCGGTTCGCCAGGCTCTCGCTGCCCACCGGGAACGCGACCACCTGGTACGTGCCGGGCGCGACCTGCAGTTCGAACGCCGAGACGGGGTTTCCGCCAGGCACTTCCTGGGCATACCAATGCTCGCCGCTGATAAAGTACAGCATGGAAGCCGGGGTGGGCGGGCCCTGATAGCTGATGATCCCACGGACCGTGGCCAGCGCGGTCTCTGACGGAAGTTTACTGCAAGACTCTTCGATCGGCGGGAAGCGCCCATCCGGCGAAGCGGGGAAGGCGTAGTTCACGCAGCGGTCGGAATTGATATTCTGCACGCGGATGCCTTCCACCACCTGCCCGGCGGTCACGGTCAGTGAGCCGATGCCGGATCCCGTGGTATAGGCTGCCGCAGGACGATCGGCCAGATTCTCACTGCCGACCGGGAAGGCCACCAGCTGGTACGTGCCGGGTGCGATCTGCAGCTCAAACGTTGCCATGGGATTGCCCGCCGGCACTTCCAGCGGGTACATGTGCTCGCTGCTGATGAAATATAGGATCGAGGCGGGCGTGGGCGGCGCCTGGTAGCTGATGGTCCCGCGCACGGTGGCTGGCGGGATCTCCGTCGGGAGCCTGCTGCAGGTTTCCTCCAGGGCCGGGAAGCGCCCATCCGGCGAGGCCGGGAACGTATACGTAACGCAGTTGTCGGAATTGATATTTTGTACATGCAGGCCTTCCAGCACCTGCCCTTCGGTCACAGTCACAAAGCCGATCCCTGACCCGGTGGTATAGGCCGCGGCGGGACGAAATTCTGCGGTTTCACTCCCCACGGGGAATGCCATCAGCTGGTACGTGCCAGGAACCACCTGCATCTCGAAGGTCGAATACGGGCTATCGCCCGGGACTTCCAGGGAATACCAGCGCTCCGGACCGATAATATACAGCATGGACGTCGGGGTGGGCGGGGCCTGGTAGGTGATCAGGCCGCGCAGGGTGGCCGGTGTTTGTACAGTGGGGGTATCCTGGACCGGCGCGGTCGGGAAAACCGGCGTTGCCGCGGGCGTGTCACAGCCTGCCAGTGAAAGAAGCAGACTCATGACCATGATCAGCCAGAAGACCGGGGAAAAACACTTTAGACGTTTCATCTTGTACTCCTATATGTATATTCCCATCCTATCTTTTACGCAGAAAAAAATCCCCTCCCAAAGGGAGAGGATTCGGCTGGTCGGGTGGATAGTGTCTGGACAGGGGCATCCCATGCCTGGCAGCCAGCCCCGGCTCATGGGTTCCGGGATACGCACACCAGAGACCGGCCTGCGAGTGAGAAGGACGAAATGGTGCAGGTCGGGTCCCACGCAGGTGCTTCGCGAAGACCATGCGCCGGCCAGATGGACAAGGCCATCATTATGTAACAGATATGGAAATTCCAATGCATACGCTGATCCATGGATATAATTAAGTCGCCCGCTAGGTGGCTCTTGCACAATTTACGCGGTTAGTGGAAGCGATTTGAATTACAGGTTTTACTTACAGGAGGTTTCGTATGGCTCGCTTGATCTACTCGGCGATCTCGTCCCTCGACGGCTACATCGAAGACAGGGAGGGCAATTTTGACTGGGCAGCGCCCGACGAGCAGGTGCACAGATTTATTAACGATCTCGAACGGACGGCCGGCACCCACCTCTATGGACGCCGGATGTATGAGACACTGGTCGTTTGGGAGACTGACCCCAGCCTGGCTGCCGACTCTCCCATCACGCGTGACTTCGCGGAGATCTGGCAGGCAGCCAACAAGATCGTATATTCCAGGACGCTGCAGACTGCATCCACCCGCAGCACACAAATTGAGCGAGACTTCGACCCGGAAGCCATTCGACAACTCAAAGAGACTGTCGAACAGGATATCATCATCGGCGGCCCTGCACTGGCTGCCCACGCCTTTCGAGCAGGGTTGATCGACGAGTGTCAGCTGTTCCTCACACCGATCATCGTGGGAGGTGGCAAGCCATGCCTGCCTGCCAGCGTTCGATTGGAGCTCGAGCTTTTGGAGGAGCGCCGCTTTGACAATGGGGTGGTTTTCCTCCGTTATCGAACAAAGCAGGGAAAAGACAGCTAACAATGTGCGCCGCGAGCCGCCGGCACGCTGCGAGGAGGAAAAGCGATCAAAAGGGAACGATACGCCCGGTAACCCGGATGATGTAAGAGTGGAGGATGAATATGTCAGCCCCCCCATCCAGCATGCAGCTTCGGAG
>JBLMZU010000513.1:0-9331 GCA_050258995.1 Bacteroidota bacterium | reverse complement strand
GTGGATCCAGCGTACAGGCGGCGCACCCGCGACATCGGGAAAGGACCCGATCGCTCATATCCTGTATCTCAAGCACGTTCATCCTGAAATATACGAGAAGGCCTATAAATTCCTGGAACCGGTGGATTATCTCGGTCTGCTTCTGACCGGTCGTTTTGCAACCTCCTATAACACGATTACCACGCACTGGCTGACCGACAATCGCAATATAAATAACATTCACTACGATCGTGAACTGATCAAACTATCCACAATCGACCCGGGCAAGCTGCCGGATATAAAACCCACGAATGATATTCTTGGAACACTGAAGACAGGGATTGCCCGGGAGTGGGGACTGCGTGAGGACGTCCGGGTGATCATGGGCACACCCGATATGCATTCGGCTGCAGTCGGCTCGGGAGCCGTGCTGGATTATGAAGCACATCTCTATATTGGCACATCCTCCTGGCTGATGTGCCACGTCCCCTATAAGAAAACAGATCTCACCCACAACATGGCGGCTCTACCCTCCGGGCTCCCGGGACGTTACCTGTTAAGCAACGAACAGGACTGCGCCGGGGTCTGTCTCCAGCACTTGCGGGATAACATATTCTTTTACCCGGACGGATTGACTTCTGCGCCAAAGCCGGCGAATGCCTTTCAATTGTTCGACGAGATCGCCGCCCGAACGCCCGCCGGGAGCAACAGGTTGATCTTTACACCCTGGCTGTACGGAGAACGGGCTCCGGTGGATGACCACCTCGTCCGAGGCGGGTTCTTCAATCAATCCCTGAACACAACAAGGGAGCATATGATACGCGCCGTGCTCGAAGGTGTCGCCTTCAACTCGCGCTGGCTGTTGAAATATGTGGAGCAGTTCATCAAGCGGCCTGTCGATGCAATCAACATGGTCGGTGGAGGGGCAAAGTCTGACATCTGGTGCCAGATCCATGCCGATGTGCTGGGACGTAAAATCCGAAAAGTGAAGGATCCGATCCTCGCCAATTTGCGCGGCGCAGGCCTGCTGGCCTCGGCGGCCCTGGGACACATCCGTTACGAGGAGATCCACAACCTGGTACCCATCGAATGTGAATTCGAGCCCAATCCCGATCACCGCAAGATCTATGATGAACTCTTTGCGGAATTTGTCGCCATCTACGAAAATAATCAAAAGATCTATGCGCGCCTCAACGGCAGCCAACAACACCCGTCTCATAAATAAGCTTACTTTTTGTTTGGATTTGCAGGTTGATCATCGGGACAGAAAGCAAGCGATTCATGCAGCACGATGCGAACGGAGATTTGATGAGCCTAAAGGAAACACTTCTAAAACAATGGGGGAGAGTCAACGGAAAATTCATGGGGTCGGTCGAAAAAGGGCTAAAGGCCATTCCAGGGGTCAATCAGAGGATCGAAAAGGAATACGATGGGATGATGGAGCAGTTGGAAGGCTCCGTCAAGCCATACAGGGACAAATTCCCGGCTTTCACAAAGCTTCCCGATACAGGCCGTGACCGAGCCGAAATCCTGAGCGAAATGGAAGCCATGCGGGTCCAGGAAGAAGCTCATTGGAAGGATGGCTTTGTCTCCGGTGCCGTCTATCACGGCGATGCAGAACATATCGATTTTCTCAACCAGGTCTATGTCATAAATTCGCAAAGCAATCCCCTGCACGTCGACGTCTGGCCAAGCACGGCCAAGTTCGAGGCAGAGATCGTTGCCATGACTGCAGATATGCTGGGCAAAGGTGACCAGGATATTTGCGGCACTCTTTCCTCTGGAGGCACCGAGAGCATTCTACTGGCCATGAAGACCTACCGGGACCGGGCGCGCGATCAAAAAGGAATCACCCAGCCAGAGATGATCGTGCCAGTGACCACCCACGCTGCCTTCGACAAAGCCAGCCAGTATTTCAACATCAAGATGGTCCATATCCCCATCGACTCCAGCTTCCGGGCGGACGTCGACGCGGTGCGGAAGGCGATCACGCCCAATACGGTCGTGATCGTCGGCTCGGCACCCTGTTTTCCACATGGCGCGATCGACCCGATCGCCGAGCTATCCGAGATCGCCCGTGAGCATGCCATTGGCTTTCACACGGATGCCTGCCTGGGCGGCTTTGTCCTGCCGTGGGCCAAGAAGCTGGGCTATCCCGTGCCGGCCTTCGATTTCCGCCTGCCAGGCGTGACATCCATCTCGGTGGATACGCACAAGTATGGTTATGCTGCAAAAGGCACCTCGGTCATTTTGTATCGCGGCCACGATCTGCTGCACTACCAGTACTATACTGCCACTGACTGGCCGGGCGGGCTGTATTTCTCCCCCACGTTTGCCGGCAGCCGTCCAGGTGCCTTGAGTGCCGCCTGCTGGGCCGCGCTGACTTCCATTGGTATAAAAGGCTATATGGATGCGACCAGGAAGATTCTTGAAACAGCCAGCACTATCAAGGAAGGTATTCGCCAGATCCCCGAGCTGCGCGTGCTTGGCGATCCCTTATTCGTGGTTGCGTTTGCGTCAGATACGCTGGATGTTTACAAAGTGCTGGACCATATGTCCCGGAAGAAATGGAGTCTGAACGGTCTGCATAAGCCTTCGTGTGTCCATATCTGCGTCACGCTCCGGCATACCCAGCCAGGCGTTGCCGGGCGCTTTCTGGCCGACCTGCAGGAGTCTGTCGAGTTCGTAAAGGCTCATCCTGAGGAAAAGGGTACGATGGCTCCCGTGTATGGCATGGCCTCTACATTACCTCTGCGCGGACTGGTCAGCGACATGCTCAAGAAGTATCTGGATCTGATCTATAAGACTTGAAACCGGAAATTCATCAAACATCCGCGTGAATGGATGTTTCCCAGCTTTCCTTCAAACAATCCTTTTATGGAGCAGGTCTCATTAAGATGGCTGCCAGAAAATGAATTGCAGATCGCATTGAGGCCTGATCCGGTCATTGAATGGTAGTTCCGTCAAAAATATTCGAGACTAATCGATTTCAATAAGCAGGGAATAGTGACACAAGTCATAGGGGAGGGACGACATTCTGTTGTTGATTCTGGCCGGATCGCCGCTCTATAATAAAATAGAGCAATTTGTGTTTTCGTTATACGAAAGTAAGGAGGGAATCACTTTGAAGACTTCTCTATCGTTTTCAGGGATGGAATTTTTGACAATCATCCTCTCATTTTCGACATTACTCAGACCAACCAGCGGGTCCTGGATCACATGTATAAAATAATCCGGAATGGCAGACAAAACCTATACGCCCCATTGGCGTATAAGAATGTAGACGAACTCTGTAGATGAGAACATTTCGGCATGGAATGCAATGATGAAAACAATGTTGCAAAACTGTCTGGTGGTGGGGATGCTTGTCATCCTGCTTTCAAGCTCGTGTACTGCCATATCCCCGGTCGTTCCGATCCCGACAGCCACACCGGCACCCACGCCAACTTCAACTCCGCCGCCACCGTATAAAGTACTCTCCCCGGAGGATATGCGTTACGATCTTGACGAGTTATTCCGCCAGATCGAAAAAATTCATCCCGATCCATATGCAAAGAAATCAAAGGAGGATGTCGGTCGGGACCGGCAGGCCGTATATGAGACTTTGAATCAACCCATGACGATTGTTGATTTCTATAGAAAGGTTGCTCCTCTCATAGCCAGCCTGGGCGACGACCATACCAAGGTTTTCCCGTCTGATGATGTATATGACCAAATGAAGGGTTATGAGCGTTTTTTTCCTCTGGACCTCACCTTCAAAGGAGGCAAGGCCTTTATTACTGGAAATTACACAGGCAATCCGGACATTCCACTGGGCGCTGAACTTTTGGCAATTAATAACACACCCTTTTCCGAGATTCAGTCCCGCTGGATTCCTAACATATCCTATTATTGGAAATTATGGTTTTTCTTTGGGTCCATCCCTGAATATCAGATCGATCTGCTTCCTATGGGGGAAAGCACACCCCTCAAAATTACGATTCCGGGTTTAACGAGCGATGAATTGAATCAGCAAATCACCGAGCAACCCTGGGAAGCTGTATCCTATAAAACGCTGCCAGGTGAAAAAATCGGTATTTTAACAGTGAATACCTTCTGGGCCATCGCAGTAGATCCAGCCTTCAGTCAGATCAAGAAAGACGGCGTACAGGATCTTATCATCGATATCCGTAAAAACGGTGGTGGAACTCCGCAATCGGTTGACCAATTAATGAATTATCTCACCGACCAGCCATATCAGAGGTGCCATAAGTGTGCGTTTATTAGACCATGGGAAAACATTTCAAGCCGCTACCATGGAAAAATTTACTTGCTCATCGGACCGGATACGTTTTCAGCGGCAGTCATAGCGGCGACCGCTTTGCAGGATCACGGGCTGGCGACCCTGGTCGGCGAAGAAACTACAGAAGCATCCTCTTTTTGTGCATATATTCATCCAGGTGGTGATCCATTACCCAGAACTGGCCTCAGATATATGGTCTCTACCAAATGCTTTACTCGTCCGAACGGCATTGTAGATGGTCGCGGCGTGATCCCTGATATCCCCGTCGAAACAACGGTCAACGACATCATCACTGGCAATGACCCGGTTCTGGATTACACACTCAAAATGATCCGGGACGGCGAATAAGGTGGAATGTCTAATCTGGAAGTCCGATTCGCGGGAACAGAGGATTTTCCCCGGCTCCGCGATTTTCGAAGAAAAAATCAAACAGTAAATAACCTAAAAAACGATGCTGGCCGACTCCTTCACCGGATCGGAAGAGCCACACCGGTTATTCGATCGCCTGCGGGACAGGACCGAAACTTTAGGCCGGATGGAAAGCGCGGTCACGAAGAGCCAGGTGGCATTTCGCGAAAAAGCGTTTGCCTATGTTTGGATCCCAGGCAAATATCTGGGCAGGGACGCGCCGCTGGTTCCTACGCTCGCCCTTCGACACCGGGATCTCTCTTCAAGATGAAAGGAGATCGTGGAACCATCGCCCGGCCGGTTTACGCACCCTATGGAATTATATTTCTCCCGGGACTTCGACGAGCACGTCCATGAATGGCTGCAAGAGGCATACACGCAGGCTGTCTGAAGGCCAGTTCCGGATGAAAGAGTGGGATGGTGGGAGATTATATGTGTACATCGATTGCAGCCAGTATTGTATTTTGAGGGTGCAACCGTATAATATTAACGAACAACTTGTATGGCTGGAGATTTGTGCCAAGCAGATTCAGAGGCGGAAAGGAAGAAGCCATGTCCAACTCTTCTCCTACGAAACAGCAGCGATATATGAGCTGCCTTGGGTGGATGATTCTCCCTGTTCTCCTTGTCATCGGATATAGCGCCGTTCGAAATCTTTTGGACTGGCATGGCTATAACAAAGGCCATGGGGCCTATCAGCAGGCAGACTGCGCAAAGGCAATCCGGTACTTCGACAGCGTGATCGACGGCTGGCGGCTGGCCGATATGGGACAATTCGTCGCCCATGCACAGCAGCAAAAATCGGAATGCATCCCTTTCCAGGCTGCGGTCGATAAGCAACAGGCCGGGGAAATGCCAGCGGCTATTCTTGCATATCTGGGTTTCTTGGACCAATATCAAAACAGCATATTGGCCGGCGCTGCTCGTAGCCGGATCGCGTCCATGTTTGAATCTTCCGAACCATCCACCCTTGCCAGCCAGGAAACATGCGGAATCATAGATAGGCTTCTTGGAGGAAATCTGATTCCGCAACCCGGCACCCACCTGCCACCCTTTTATCTGGCCTGTGGCCGGCTGTATGAGGCTGCTGAAGACTGGCAGAGTTCCTCCTCCATGTACAAGGCAATCCTGATTTCATACCCCAGCCATTTGCTCGCTCCTCAGGCAGAAAAATCGTTGATAGAAAATCCTGTCTCATGCGACGAGTTTGAAGCGCTGAAGAACAGTGTCATTGGTCAGCGCATTGATTTTATGCCCTCCCTTTATTTCCACTGCGGCCAGACATACGAAAGAAATGAAAACTGGGAAAAAGCCATCGCAGCATACGAGACGCTTCTCGCTGAATATCCCACCCACGCCTATGCTCCTGATGCCGAAGTGGGTTTGGTCCACGCCATTGTAACAATCTCACAGTCAAACTCTGCCGGTGAGATTCCTCCCCCGGAGGTCAGCGGTACGACAGGCAACGATCTGAGCGAAGTGATAATCCAGAATTCTTCACCCGAACGTTTACGTATTGTCTTCAGTGGCCCGGAATCACGCGTGGAGGAACTGGAGGCCTGCAGCTCATGCGCAACCTATACCGGGACAGGCCCGTTATTTTGTCCCGAGCAGGGCCCCCAAGGAAGTTATACACTTGCGCCCGGACCGTATGACGTGGTGGTAGAGTCGATCAGCGACAGCGGTGTTACCCCCTGGACGGGGAATTGGAATCTAACCAGTGGCGATGCATATTCCACCTGTATCTTCCTCGTGACCCAAATCCTGCAATAATATTGAAAGCGCTATTCGGACCAAATATCCTATAAAATATCCCCAGGTAAAATTCATCCAACCAGGAGAAAACACAATGCAGCCTACAATAACGAACCTGGAGGAATACTTCAATCGAAGTATCGAGTCCCGGGAAATATTTGAATGTATTTGCACCATCATTGAAGCCATGGGGTCCGTGGAAATGCGCGTACTGGAGAGTGAAGTAGCCTTCCTCAGGAACAAGGCCTTTGCCTACATGTGGATGCCTGCCAAATATAATCAAGGAAAAGCCGTTCCGCTGGTCCTCACGCTTTCACTTCGACGACGGGACCTCTCTCCGAGATGGAAAGTGGTCGTTCCTCTCTCATCCGGACAGTTTACCCACCATCTGGAGCTGTATTCCGAGAATGAAGTGGATGACCAGGTCTGTTCCTGGCTGCAGGAGGCCTGGATCCAGGCTGCATGAACCACGGTTTCCGAACAAGTTTTCAGCTATACTGTTGTAACGGTGTTTTTGAGGTCGTGACCCAGAGGGGGAGTTGGCGGTGATCCATCCATTTTTGATCGCGAAATGAATCCCCTCGCCGGTGCATGGATCGACAAACCGGCTGCGTCGCCCGGCGGCACTATATCGTGTGGTTTTCCTTTATAATGACTTTATGATGATCGGGCGCTGGCTTCCCTTTGCCCTGCTCTGCTCCGTTTTCCTGGCGACTGCCGATTTTTTCGTGAAGCTTGCCAGCACCAGAATCTCGGCTAGCATGGGCATGTTCATCTACGGCGCGACGACGTTCGTGTTCGGGCTGGCCTGGGTCAGCTACTTGAAAATTACCGGTCAGCCGCTGCATATCACACAGACCGGCTTGCTATACTCCTTCGCTGTGGGATTGGCGTTCAGCCTGGTGACGATGTTGTTGTATATCACCTTTGCCCGGGTCAGTGTCTCCATCGGATCACCGACAATCCGGGTCCTGGGCATCCTGATCGCCAGCCTGCTGGGTCTCCTGATCCTGCATGAACCCGTTACGTGGCGCTATGTGCTGGGAGTGATATTAACAATTGCAGGCGTGGCCCTGATCGTTTTGCGGTAGAGGAGCGAACCGGATCCATCTTCATTTTGTCAGATTTAACACTCCTCTTACGCCCTGTTGACAATTTGTCGACGCGCTTTTGTTATAATCCGCCCTGTCACAAGGCTCCAAAAGGTCTTTGCGACCTGCGGGGCTTTTATTTTTTGGGAGAACCGCAGTTTTCAGATTAGAATTTGCATCTACAAATCCAAGAAAATCGTTAACGGAACAACGAAGCAAGTGGTAGTAGAAGTAGAAAAGGAACTTTCCTATGATGCGATTTGACAGATTTACAGAGAGAGCCCAGGAGGCCGCCCAGCGCGCTGCGGAGATCATCCAGCGCTACGGCCACAACCAGATCGACACGGAGCACATCCTGCTGGCTTTGATTGAACAACCGGGTGGGGTGATCCCGCAAATCTTGGAAAAACTGAGCGTCAGCCCCGAGGCGCTGACCGAGCGGCTCGACGCCACTCTGCGTGCCAGCCCCAAGGCCAACATCTTTGGCGGCGGCGCGGGACAGATCTTCATCACGCCCCGCGTGAAGAGAATTATCGACCTGGCCAACGAGGAGGCCAACCGTCTCAAAGACGAATACATCTCCACCGAGCACATTTTCCTCGCCATCCTGACCGAGCGCAATACGCCGGCGGCCCGCATTCTGGAGTCCGCCGGGTTGACGCGGGACCGCGTCTATGCCGCCATCCAGGATCTGCGCGGTGGCCAGCGCGTGACCGACCCCCAGGCCGAGTCCCGCTACCGGACGCTCGAGAAGTATTCGCGTGACCTGACCCAGGCTGCCCGCGAAGGCAAGCTGGATCCTGTGATCGGGCGCGACAATGAGATCCTGCGCCTGATCCAGATCCTTTCGCGGCGCACCAAGAACAACCCAGTCCTGATCGGCGAAGCCGGCGTCGGTAAGACCGCCATTGCCGAAGGGCTGGCACAGAAGATCGCCAACAATGACGTCCCGGAAATTCTTTCGGGTAAAAAGGTCGTCCAGCTTGACCTCGGCGCAATGATCGCCGGCTCCCGCTTCCGTGGGGAGTTCGAGGAGCGGCTCAAGGCAGTGATCGAAGAGGTCCAGCGCGCCCAGGGTGAGATCATCCTGATGATCGATGAGCTCCACACCGTTGTCGGCGCCGGCGCGGCACAGGGCGCCATGGACGCGTCCAACATGCTGAAGCCGGCCCTGGCCCGCGGTGAATTACAAACCATTGGCGCGACCACGCTCGACGAGTATCACAAGCATATCGAAAAGGACGCAGCCCTCGAGCGGCGCTTTGCCCCGATCTATGTGGAGGAGCCAACCGTCGAGGATACGATCAAGATGCTGCAGGGGCTGCGCGATCGCTATGAGGCGCACCACAAGGTCCGTTTTGCCGATGAGGCACTTGTGGCCGCCGCCCGCCTGGCGGACCGCTACGTCACCGACCGGCGTCTGCCCGACAAGGCCATCGACCTGATGGATGAAGCCGCCGCCAAGCTGCGCGTGGCCCTTTATTCCATGCCGCCCGACCTCAAGGCGATGAAGACTGAGATTGAAAAACTGCAGGCCGAGGAGGAACAGGCCGGCCTCAATCGTGATTACGAGCTGGCCGCCAAGAAGAAATCCGAGCGCCTGCGATTGGAAGAGGAATATCACGGCAAGCGTGATAAATGGGAATCCGAACACCAGCTCGACGAGGTGGTGGATGTGGATGACATCGCCTCTGTCGTTCATCAGTGGACCGGAATCCCGCTCACCCAGATGATGGAAAGCGAGTCCGAGAAACTCCTGCACATGGAAGCCCGCTTACACGAGCGCATCATCGGCCAGGAGGAGGCCATCCACGCC
>JBLMZU010000512.1:0-2865 GCA_050258995.1 Bacteroidota bacterium | reverse complement strand
ATGGACCCGCAGCCGCAGGCACCGGCACATCTTCCTCCGCCGGAGTAGAAGATCCACCGCCCACCAGCAGGCTGGAGAGCAGGCTGGCCAGGGCGCCGATGATGCCCACACCGGCAAACATGATGAACATGCCGGCCACCCGCCCCGGACCCGTAACCGGGTAAAAGTCGCCGTAGCCCACGGTGGTGATCGTCACGATCGAATACCAGAGGGCATCCGCGCCTGTCTGGATGCTCGAAGCCGGGTCTCTACTCTCGAATTGCAGCACGAGCACGCTCGAGATCGTCAACACAAGGATGGTCAGCAGGATCGTAATGAAGGCGGCATACTGGCTACGGTTCTGGAGCACATCCTTCATCAGCTCCTTTTTGTTCTCGCCTTTCATCAGGCGGGCAATGCGGGCCAGGCGGCTCAACCGTGCCAGGCGCAGCAGTCCGCCGTACTGGGTGATCCCAAATGATGGGATCGAGCCGAGCAGGTCCAGCCAGCCGCGTTCCTTGATGAAGTAGTCGGATTTCTTCGGCGTGGAGAACAGGGTGTAGGCGAAGTCGAGGAGGAAGATGATACAGATCAGGTTGTCATAGACCCTGAGCAGGTCGAGGGTCTGCGGAGCCAGGGGTAATAACAGGACGACCATGATCGCCAGGGAAAGGATGGTCAGGACGAAGATGAAGATGTTGTACGAATTGCTGCGCTTGCGAGGCGGGACGGTTTCCTGTGTCATGCTATTGCTCCATTTGTTTCTTCCTTCCGTGCCTTTCGTGTAAAGGGGCACCGGAAGATCGGCAGAGAGTTCATCCGTGTAGTTAAGACTGGTCTGCGGGTATCGATTCGCTTTTTGATCGACGAAGGTTTGCCAGCAGGATATGGACACTGATCAGCAGGATCCAGAGTGGAAATACGACCGGCGCCCAATCAAAGAAGCCAATGCTCAGCAGCAGAAAGAGTGCCAGGACCATGCCAAGAAACGCCATCCAGCGCGGGAAAATGCCGGTGCGCAGCGAGAGGGTGCAGGTGGTGATCATGAACACGCCGGCCATCTTCATCGTGTAGACGGTCATGAGCTCATAGGTAAGCGTGCGGCCAAACGTATACAGACCGGATTCGATCAATATGGCCGGAGTTGTGCCGTACATACTGATCATGCCGCCAGCCACCGCCGCAGAAGTAAAGAGCATGGCGAGAAAAAGGAGTCCACTGCCCAGGAACACGGTGGCAAACAAGCGATCTTCATATTCCCCAATGCGGTCGCGCACCACGCCGATGAACCACAAAAAGGCGATCCCGGCGAAGGGGATCAGGTTCAAGGCGAGATTAACGGCTTTCCAGCTGTCCGAGAGCCAGGCCCCTGCCTCCTGCGGGTCGGCAGGGACGGAAACACGGACGAGCACCAGGCTGACAAGCAGCAGCACGGAAAACAAGATGCCGGCGATCGCGGCTGCACGCGGCGTCGTCAGTCTTGCACGGGGGATAAGTACGGGTTGATCCATTTTTTTATGAATCCTTATCAAGCGATTCAGGCAACGGAATACTGGCTTTTCCGTTGTGATCCAGGCATGTCAATCTATGTCCCAAGGGAGGCAGCACCGGCTACCAGTTACCGGGGCAGGAAGCCTGATCGGCCACCAGTGCTGTCCTCACCAGGAAGGCAACTTCTGCTCTAGCGCAGCAGCCCAGGTTTATTGCGGCGTCCAACGCCCACGCCGCCGACAGGGCCAGGGGGATTCGGTCCGCGTCCGATGCCGCCAACAGGGCCGGGGGGATTGGGACCGCGGCCAATACCGCCGACAGGGCCAGGGGGATTCGGTCCACGTCCGATGCCGCCGACGGGGCCGGGAGGATTGGGACCGCGGCCGATACCGCCGACCGGTCCAGGGGGATTTCTTCGAATAGGCATGATAGATCTCCTTTGAATTATTTTTGAATACTGATCGAGTGCAATTACTTCTTGGCCGGCGGGGTCTTTTTCGCAGCCGGTTTCTTCCTGGCAGCGGTTTTCTTCGCGGCGGGTTTCTTCTTCTTTTCTGCGGCGAGCTCTTTTTTGAACTCCTGCACCACTTCGGGCGGGATCTGGCCGCGCTCGACCAGAGAGCCGCCGGAATCCCGGATGGCCTTGCCGAGGTTCGCAACCCACAGGTTTTCCCACAGGAGCAGCGCTGCCGCTGAATTCTTGGGAAGCTTTCCGGCTGCGATCTCCAGGTCCTGCTCCGTAAACAGGCTGGAAACATGTTTGCCGATGGGGACGAACATTTCGTAGGCATCCTGTTCGAGGTCGTTCAGCTCTACCGTGCGCGTGTTACCATCCTTATCCTTCTGAATGAAGACGATATCCACAAAGCGCACGATGCCCCGCTCCGCCAGGTCCAGAAGCTCGGGGACGATCTTGCCTGTTAACTTCTTGCCCTTGAATTCAACCAGGGCATATTCCAATGGAAGTTCGAGCATGTTATTTCTCCTTATTTCTTTGTATAGTCCGCGGCCAGGGTGCCATCGGATGTGCGCAGTTCGAGGACACTGCCTTCGATCTTATAGGTCGCTGCCGTTTCCAGCGCGGCCAGATACTGCGCCTCCTGGTCCATCACACCTGCCGGCTCCGCACAGGCTTTTTTGGTGGAGACCAGCGGCCCGATCTTGATCTGGTTTCCAGTGACCTTGTATGGGCCGCTGTAATTGTTACAGCTGCTGTTCCCGGTCAGGGTGCCATCCTTGCCAAATTCGGCGCTGATGGTGGTGCCTGCCAGGACGCTGGTGACAGCCTGTTTCCCATTGTTGTAGCCGGTCGCCTCCCAGGTGGTGCCCGCCAGGTCCTGGGTCTGGGCCGTGAAGACCATCAGATCGTTCCCACTGGCATCCTTGAACGTCAGC
>JBLMZU010000511.1:0-7650 GCA_050258995.1 Bacteroidota bacterium | reverse complement strand
CTGTAATTTACGCCCACCACTTGCCCATCCGTGGTAACCAGTGGGCCGCCGGAGTTACCCGGATTGATCGTCGCATCGTGACCGAGCACATGCTTGACAGAGGCCCAATCCGTATCGCCATTGGCATTCGCCTTGGAGATAATTCCCTTGGTCAGGTTATATTCAGGCTCCCCCAGCGGAAAACCTGCGGCATAAACCTCCAGCCCCGGTTTCACATCGCCCTGATACCAACTCAGGGACGGATAGTTGCCTCCATCCTCGATCTGGATCACGGCCAGGTCCGAGCATTCGGACAGGCCAAGTACTTTCGCATTGCGAGGATTGGTCTCACCTCCAAGCCAGACCTTTACCAGTGCAGCGCCCGCCACAACATGATTGTTGGTCACTGCCAGGCCGGATGGATCGATAATGAATCCCGATCCCCGGCCGGCAGAATTGAGCTGCAGCCCAAACTGTGGATCTTCAAATGTGCCCTGGGCTTCGATCTGGATGGTGGCATCCTTTACCTGGTCCACACTATTGATGCTTCCACCCTGGTTGTCGGATGGACTTTTTGCAGGCTCAGTCGCAGGCTTTACAGGCTCCTGTGTGGGAGTGCTCCCTCCTCCCCCGCCACCACTTAGCGCGGAACATGCTAGGCTGACGAGCATGAGCAAAGAAATGAAAAAAATCATGGGACGAACGTGTTTCATAGCATCTCCTTTGATGAAATAGAGTTAAAGTATAGCACGAGGCATTCAGAATTTATTAATGTTTGGATTACATTTTCCAAACAAATTTTCCGGCGCCCTCGATTCTTTTATGGTACATTCACATTCAACATGCCTGCCGCTGCCATTGTCCTTCTCCTGCTGTCCGCCGCGCTGCATTCGCTCTGGAACCTGCTCCTTAAGAGATCCCAGGAAAAATATATTGCCATGGGCTGGCAGGTGATTCTGAGCGGGATCTTTGCCTTAATCCTGCTGTTCTTTACCGGTCTGCCGCCGCGTTCCATGTGGCTGTTTGCCTCGATCAGCATGATCCTCGAGGCTGTCTATTTCATTTTGCTCTCGAATGCATACAGCGACCATGACTTTTCCCTGGTCTATCCGATCGCCCGCGGGACAGCACCCGCGTTCTTGATGCTATGGTCCATCATTTTCCTCCATGAGATTCCCACCCCGGGCGGTCTGCTGGGAGTCGGCATGATCGTGGCAGGGATGATTATCATCGGTGCCACCAGCCTCATCCAACACCGTGGAAGCAGGCTGCATCTCAAGGGGGTCCTGGTTGCCCTGGCAGTGGCTGTGATCATCTCGATGTATACACTGATCGATGGGACGGCGGTCAAGAACGGCCCGCCGCTCCCGTATGCCTTGATCATGTTCATGCTTGTCCCGTTTATCACCACAACCTACAACGTTCGCCGCTTCGGCTGGAGACAGTTCGGGTCTGCCTGGAACGGGCCGCGCCTCCCGCTGATCCTGGCAGCAATCCTGGGCGTGGTTGCGTATCTGCTGGCATTAATCGCCTACACTTTTGCCCCCTTAAGTTATTCAGGAGCGATACGCGAAGTCAGCGTCGTGATCGGCGCGTTCCTCGGCTGGAAATTCCTGGACGAGCAGATGGGCGGGACGCGCGTCCTGGGCGCAGCCGTGATCTTCACCGGCATCCTGGTCATCGCCATCCTCGGATAAAAATTATGGCAGATCAAATCTTCCCTGAACCAACAGTTGGCGCTTTTATATTCAACCAGGCAGGTGAGCTTCTGCTCCTGCAGAGTCACAAGTGGCCTGGCAGGTTTGTCGTTCCCGGGGGACATGTGGAGCTGGGGGAGCATATCGAAGAGGCGCTCATCCGCGAAAGCAAGGAAGAGACCGGCCTGGATGTCTATGACCTGGAGTTCATCAACTTCCAGGAGTTCATCTATGACCCATCCTTCTGGAAGCCAAGACATTTCATCTTTTTCGATTACGCCTGCAAAACAAACTCCACCGACGTGCAATTGAATGATGAGGCAGAGGGATATGTCTGGGTCACGCTGGAGACGGCTGTGGATCTTCCCGTAGACGCATATACGCGGGTTTCCATCGAAAAACTGATCGGGATGCGGAAAGGCTAAATACGGAGCGTTTTAAAACAGGCTCAATATCCAGACAATCAAAGGGGCCACCAACAGTGCAGGCAGCATATTGCCGACGCGTATCTTTTTGAGTTCGAGAAGGCTGGAAATGCCGATCCCCACCAGCAGGAGGCCGCCCGTGGCGGTCAGCTCATTCATCATGGACGCCGTCACAATGGCATCCAGCTGCGTTGCCAGCAGGCTGATCGCGCCCTGGTAAACGAGGATGATCAACGATGAGAATGCCACCCCGATCCCCAGTGTGGAGGCGAACGCGATCGAAGCGAATCCGTCCAGGACGGATTTGACCACCAGCAGGTTGTAGTCGCCGGTCAGGCCGTCCTGAATCGAGCCGAGGATGGCGACGGGACCAATGCAGAACAAAAGGGAGGCAGTCATAAATCCACGGATGAATTTGTTCGAGCCATCTTCGTCGTCCCCGCGGGAGAACTTTCTTTCCAGAAATTCGCCGAGCTTATGCAGCCCATCCTCGATCCGCCACCATTCGCCGAGCAGTGTTCCGATCAAGACCGCGCCCAGCACAATCAGCGAGTTTTCTGTCTTGAGGAACATCTGGATTCCCATTGCGACCAGGAAGATGCCCATGCCGGCAATGATGGTCGATTTCAGCTTGTCGGAGAGCCGGGCGCCGAAGAGGATACCGATCAAACTGCCCACGATGATTGCTGCGACGTTGATGATTGTGCCTGTCATGTATGTATATATACCCGTCATAAGGGCGACCCGCAGGTCGCCCTTATGCTTTCGTCAATCAATGAAGGATCGGTAGGATCTATTCGCAGCCTGCCTCATGCTGCATCAATTCCCAAAGCGCCTCCACGTGCCGGCGCTCCGTGGTCAGGGAGCCAATGGAAACCCGCACCATCCAGCGTCCATCCAGTGTGGCGGGAGTCAGATAAGCGCCGCCCGAGTTGTTGACGCGCTCCACCCAGGCCAGTGTATGTTTGTCGAGTGCTTCGCCTTCGACGCCTGGCGGCTCATGCCGCACACAGACGGTCTGAAGCGGGACCGGGGCAAGCACGCGCCAATCCGGTGCAGCCTGAACCTGTTCGGCAAGCCACTGCGCGTTGACAATGTCACGGCGCAGGCGCGCCTGTAATCCTTCCACGCCCTGCTCACGGATCAGGCACCACAGCTTTAAGGCGCGAAAACGCCGGCCGAGCGGGATGCCCCAATCGCGAAGATTTTTGACCTTGCTGTCCACCGCACTCTGCAAATAGCTCGGGTTGGTGCTCATCACCCGCACCAGGTGCTGCGGGTCGCGCACATAGTAGAGGGAACAGTCAAAGGCTGCGCCGAGCCATTTATGCGGATTGAGCACGAGCGAATCGGCATCTTCGATGCCGTTCCACATCCAGCGGCATTCGGGCAGGATCATGGCCGAGCCGGCCAGCGCCGAGTCGACGTGCAGCCAGAGTCCGTGCCTGCGGGCCACAGCCGCGATCGCTGCGATCGGGTCGAGGGCGGTGGTGGTGGTTGTTCCCGTCGTGGCAACCACGGCACAGGGAACGAGACCATGCTCCAGGTCCGCTTCGATCGCCTGTTCGAGGGCATCCGGCTTCATTGCATAATTTTCGTCCGCCGGAACCACGTGAAGATTGGCGCGTCCAAAGCCTGCCAGCAGCGCAGCCTTTTCTACCGAACTGTGACTGTGACTCGAAACGTAAACGATCAGGGGATGTTCCTCCCCCTGCAGGCCGCCGCGTGCCAGCGAATATTGGGAAGCCTTTTCGCGCGCGCACAGGAGTGCGACCAGTGTACAAGTCGAGGCCGTATCCTGGATCACCCCGCTCCACGAATCGGACAATCCGATCATCTGGCGCATCCAGTCGGTGACCACTTCCTCCAGCTCGGTCAGAGCCGGGCTCGACTGCCAGGACAGGCCCAGCACTCCCAGGCCCGTGCTCATGTAATCGCCCAGCACCGAGGAGAGCTCGCCGTTGCTCGGAAAATATCCGAAGAAGCTGGGATGCTGAAAATGGGACAGGCCCGGCAGGATGATTTCTTCAAGATCAGCGAAGATCCCCTCGAACGGTTCCGGCTGCGCAGGGGGAACGGACGGCAATTGGGCGCGAACCGCGCCCGGCTCCACCTGCGAGCGAACGGGCAGATCCGCTACATGAGCGCGGTAGTCGGCGATCCAGTCGATCAACTGGTGACCATATTTTCGAAATTCTTCAGGGTTCATGGGATCCTCCTGCTCTGAATGAAGCAAGCGTACGCCGTTGAAGCGCAGTTACTCCTTTGCCAGTGTTGTCCTGTGCCCGACTGCCTTATTTTCCAGTAATTCCATCACAAAGCATAAGGATGACAGGCGGTTTAGGTAGCGCTGTAAATCCGGATTGCCCAGCTCGTTCAGGTCGAACAGTTCCACCACGCGTCGCTCCGCCCGGCGGATGATCGTCCGCGCCAGGGACAGGGTCGCGCCTGCCAGCGAATCCCCCGGCAGGATGAATTCGCGCGGCATCTCCACCAGCTGGCTGAGTGCATCCGTCTGCTGCTCGAGCCAGGTCACGCGGGTCTCGTCGATAAAGCGAAACTTTTCGGCGTTCTCGGGGGTGGCAGCCACTTCAGCCATCAGCTTGTACAGGTCCCGCTGGGCTTCGAGCAGGATCGGCGCAGAGTGCTGGTCGAGGCACTGGGCGCGGGCCAGCCCGAGGGCTGCCGTGGACTCGTCGAGGGTCCCCACCGCCTCGATGCGGGCGTGATACTTCATCACGCGTCCTTCGCCAAGCAGGCTGGTGGAGCCGTCATCGCCTTTGGAAGTATAAAAAGTCATGCAGTGATTATAAGCGAAGCGGACCCTGTGGGTAAGCGAAGCGGACCCTGTGGGTAAGCAATCCGCATATAATCGAACAATTATGCTTCAAAAATACCATGTCAAGATCTTAAAACAGGCTTTGGATGGAACATTTAGCCCTCTGGCGCTTTCAAAAATCGCCGAAGCGAACGTCAACCAGGATCGCATCAGCGCCCAGATCGGGCACGATGAATACCACTTTGATAACAATGCCTTTGACCAATCCCATGCATACATCGAAGAGCAGCGCGCGCTGGTGATCGCCTCGCTTCACCAGGAGGACGCCGCCTCCGCCTGGTCGGCATTTGGACGGCTGACCCATACCGTCCAGGATTTTTACGCTCACAGCAACTATATCGACCTGTGGCTTGCCCTGCATACAAACGGCTCGCGGCCAGCTCCCTTCAACGTGGATCCGGTGGAGCCGGCCGTTCTTGAATCCGGTGCGCTGCGATCGGGCAAAATCTATTATCCCCTGGAAGTCTTCAGCTTTATAAAAGTGCTCAAGCCGCTCGTCCTGCCCCTGCTGCCGCGCGACTCGCATGCCTGGATGAACATTGACTCGCCTGAACAGGGATTCAAATTTGACTATGTCATGCAGGCTTCCATCCAACGGACAGTGCTCGAGTTTGAGAGAACAGTAAAAGGTCTGCGGCAGGATCGGTTAAAGTTATTTGTAGATAAGGACACAGGTAAACAGGTAGGCAGGTACACACGGGTGCTATAATGATTTAAGCGTTTCCTCTTCCCATGCAGGAGTTCAGCCATGCTTGAGACTCTGGCCCATCTTTACAGGCGGGGAACGGTTCCCTTCAGGAGTATATCCGCTCTCCCCGATGTCGAGGCGATCGACGCCATGCGGGCCCTTTATATGGAAGGCTCGGTGCTATGGGAAAGATTCAAAGAGCCGGCGGACTATTTGCAGCTTCGCAGGCAGGTGGAGGAATGGCTGCGGAGGGAATTCATTGCCAAGGGAGGCCGGCCGCGCACTGACCATCCCGTTTATATGGTTTGGGGGAGATCAAAATGGATGGAGACCATGATCGATGAAATTACACTGGCTACCACCGAGGAGATCCAGGTGCCGCTCTCGCTCCTTAGCGAACATGTGCTGAGTTTTACCTATCCAGATAGCATGGTCTCATTTTTGCTGAACATCGAAAGGAATCCTGCATATTACCTGCCGAAATATCATGGGCAGGTGTTCACCTATACGGAAATGCGTGCGATTTTGGAGACAAATGGCCTGCCTGGATATCGGTGGGGAAGTGAATTGCCGAGCGGGATGGCAAATTACATCGAAGCCCAGGTCTGGGACCATGAGCCCCTTCTGGCTTACATGCAAATGAATAAAAACAGGGAACCAAGCTGTTGAGCTGGATCCCTGTTTTCCTAAACATTGAACTTTTTACCTGTAACTTCCTACAGCTTCTCCAACTCCCCCACCAGCTTCTCCAGCACATCGAAACCGCCCTGCCAGAACCTGGGACTGCGGATGTCGATGCCCGCATCGCTTAATATCTTTGCTGGCGCTTCCGAGCCGCCTGCCGACAGGATCTTCAAATATTTCGGCTTGAACGATTCGCCCTCGGTCTTGAACTGTTGGTAGAGGGAGAATACCAATAACTGTCCAAAGGCATAGGCGTACACATAGAACGGAGTGTGATAAATATGCGGGATGGAGACCCATTCCCACTGGAACTCGTCACTCAACTCGACGGCGTCCCCGAACTGTTCCTTCAAATTCTCCATATAGGCCGCGGACAGGTCATTGACCGAAGCATTCTTCTGGATCATCTCGTGCGCCTGCTTCTCGAACAGGGCGAAATACGACTGGCGCATGATGGTGGCATAGGCATCGTCCACCTGTTTGAAGAGCAGGTCGCGGCGGACAGCTTCATCCTTTTCCTCGGCAAGCAGCTTGTCGGTCAGCATCATCTCGCCAAAGGTGGAGGCGGTCTCCGCCAGGGGCAGTGAAGACTGGAAGGTGAACGTGTTATGTTGGGAGGCCAGCATGGAATGGATTGCATGTCCCAGTTCGTGGGCCATGGTCGCCACATCGCGGGCGCGTCCCTGGTAGTTCAGCAGGACATACGGGGTCATATCCGGCAGCACGGACCAGCAGAAGGCGCCGTCGCGCTTGCCCTTGCGGACCACACTGTCCACGTGCTGCTGGTCGAAGACGCGCTGGGCCATCTCGGCAAGCTGCGGGTCGAAGGATCGGAACGAATCAAAGACAATGGAAGTGGCCGCGTCGTAGTCGAACTGTTTGTCCGAGTTGGCGATCGGGGCATAGATGTCGTAACGGCGGAGCTTGCCCGCAGGGATGCCAAGCTGTCTGGCTTTGAGCTTGAAATAGCGCTGGAAGATGCCTGTGTTCTTCCTTGCCACATTCAGCAAAGCATCCACCGCTTCGTCCGGGATGTCATTCTGCAGGTTGCGGACAGACATCGGGCTCGAGAACTTTCGCAGCCCGACATTTTCATTATGCCAGTCGCGCGCCCGGGTCTGGTACATCTGCCCGAGGATCGGACCGTCCGCGCTGTAGACGCGGTACAGCTCCTGGTAGGCTTTGGCGCGCAGGTCCGCATCCGGTCCCTGCACGTAGGCCATGAGCTGGCCGCGGGTCAGCTCCATCCTCTCGCCATTCAGGTCCAGCTTGAAAACATAGCGGTTCGTGATCGCATCATACAGCGTGACGAGGGCACCGGCGCCGGTCACGTCCTTG
>JBLMZU010000510.1:0-6929 GCA_050258995.1 Bacteroidota bacterium | reverse complement strand
ATCAGGGGAGTTATGGCAAGTCGTGGTGGGGTGAGGGCGACGTCAAGATCTTTCTGGATGGCGATCCTCTTTTTCCCACATTGAACGGAACAGGCACGGAGGACTATATAGGAACAGGCTGGATGCTTGGACAATACGCGAACCTCTACCAGGGCTGCCTGGTTGCCAACTACGAGAGGATGCGCTATTGTTTCTACCGCTATCACATCCCGGACCCGGTTTATTTCCATTCTGATATTCGTGTCACGATCCAGCAAATTGGCATCCTCCTGCCTCACAATGTGGAGGAATTACAGAATTCCAGGAGACCTATTTACAAAGCGGGGGAAGGCTTGACGGCGATGGATCCCAACCAGTTGGAGCCGTTTCAGCTCTTCGAGCGGGAGGATGATTGGTCAAGCTGCTGTTATTTCTACCTGGATAAAACAGAGAATCATCTTTCCCCTCTTATCTCTCTTGAGGAAAGGTTAAAAGACCTGTGATGGTCATTCTGGAGACAAAACGATTACTCATCAGGCAGTTCCACCTTTTTGATGGGGAAGCCATGGAGCGCGTCTTTGGCGAACCGGAAGTCATGCGGTTTGGGCCGGGAGTCCAGTCCCGCCAATGGGTCCAAGACTGGCTGCGCGGCTGTCTGCAAAATTACAATAAACTTGGATTGGGGCCATGGGCTGTCGTGGAGAAAATGAGCCGGCAAGCCATCGGCTATAGTGGATTGTGCCATTTTCCGGATATCGAGGGGCATCCTGAGATCGAGATCGGCTACCGCCTGGCGCTGTCCTTCTGGAACCAGGGATTTGCAACGGAGGCCATCCTGACAATTCGCAACTATGCCTTCAATGTTTTGTGCCTGCCGCGGCTGATCGCCCTGACCAATCCGCAGAACACAGCCTCCATCCACGTGGCGGAAAAAGCTGGCATGCGTTATGAACGCGAGGTCATGCTGGAGGGCTATACGTACCCCGATCACCTTTATTCAATTCATGTCAGCCAGGGTTAAATCTCATTCAGATGTTCTCTTTAAAATGAAAAAACTTTGGCATTCACCAAAGTTTTTTCGTTTTTATATACTGCAGGTCACTTTATTACAGCCTGATAACCTTTTTTCTTCACTGCAGCAATGATCTGATCATCCGTAAGCCTGGTTTCGTCGTAGACAACGACCATTTCCAGCTTGTGATAACTGGCATTAATCTCTTTGACGCCGTCGAGAGTATCCTCGAGCGATTCGAGCTTCATGGCGCAGTTCGTGCAGGTCATGTCGGGGACTTTGAATGTTTTCTTGATCATGATATACCTCAGACCATCGACCATTTCATGGTCCACAGTCGTTTGTCTATGGTCCTATTGGAAGAGGATCTGCCCGGTGTACATGCCCATCGAGCAGGTGAAAAATATTTTGCTTCCTTTGGCCTGGGCCGGGATCGATACCTGCACAGTACCGGTATCCGGTAAAAGCTTGTAAAAGTTCAAAGCGGGAATCACAAAGTCGCGCGAGCAGGAATAGGTTTTGTTTGTCACGAGGCTCAAGGTGATGTCCTGCCCGGCAGGCGCTTTGATGGTTTGCGGAAAATAGCCCTCATTTTTTACCTGCAGGAGGAGATCTCCGTTCGCTGCAACAGGGGAAGCGGACCCCGTTTGAGCGGCGGAGGCCTCCCCGGACGGGAACAGGCCGCGGGCCATGTTCTGAACCGAGAGGGGCGAGCCAAGTATGTTCAGGCCGCCGTTCACCGTCACAAGGCCCAGGATCAGGACAACAGTCGCCACAAACCGCATGAAATATTTTTCCATGCGCGAGCCCAGCTCGGTTGTCAGGTAGGCGATCAGGAAGAAGACCGGGCTGGTCCCCAGGGTAAATGCGAACATGAGCGCGGCGCCCATCAAAGCACTCCCCGTCCCCAGAGCGACTGCCATCATCGCCTGCGTCACGCCACAGGGGATGAATACGGTCAGCGCGCCGAGGAAGAGGGGAGTTAAGTTATCCGTCCCTTTGGCGGTGCGGCGGATATAGCGGGTAATGAACTTCGGTGGCTCGAAGGTGAAGTAACGGAAAATCGGGTGCACATTGAACATGCGCAGCGCATTACCAACCATGAAAACGCCAATGGCAACCATCAGGATGGCCCGGGTCGTGGGACTTAAAGAGAGATAGGAGCCAAGAAAACCCAGAAGTGCGCCCAGCAATGTATAGGCTACGATCTTCGCCGCCAGAAAAAGGAGGATGGGCAGCGCGGAACTCGAGCGAACGGGCGCAGATGCCTGAGCCTTGTTCTTTTTGACAGGCTTTTTCTGCCCAGCCTGCTGGGTATAGTCCTGTTCGATCTGGTGGGCCAGTGTGCCCGCCAGCAGACCGCCCTGCACCGCCAGGCAGCTCAGTCCGCCTGTGGTCAGCCCTGTAACAAAAGCGACGAATATCTGGCTCATGGTTGCCGAGTCGGCGGCGAGGGCAAGCGAGGCGGGCCTCGCCTGCAGGACGGCCAGGCCGATGGCGATGGCGACAAATACGATCCCCAGCATGATCAGGATGACAGGATCGAACGGTGCTTTTTGTTTTCTTGACATTCAACCTCGACGTTAAGTGTTTATGGAATTTAAATCGAGCCGGTCCCACAAGGCTGGGAATATGGTGTACTCTATATTTTTTGCTTTCTTAATCTCAAGCTGTTCGATACGACAAAGACACTGCTGAATGCCATCGCACCGGCAGCCAGCATGGGATTCAAATATCCAAGGGCTGCGGCAGGGATCAGGATCACGTTGTAGAAGAACGCCCAGAACAGATTCTGCTTGATCGTACCAAGCGTCTTCCGGGAGAGCTGGATCGCGCGTGACACACCGCGCAGGTCGCCGCTCATCAAGGTCACCGGCGCGGCCGCCATGGCCACATCGGTGCCTGTGCCGATCGCCAGGCCAACGTCCGCCTGGGCGAGGGCCGGCGCATCGTTCACACCGTCGCCCACCATGGCAACCACTTTTTCACCCGATTGCAGCTTCCTGACTTCAGCGGACTTTCCTTCGGGCAGCACTTCCGCCAGGACAGTATCCACGCCGACCTGTTTCGCAATGGCTTCGGCTGTCTTTTGGTTGTCGCCGGTGATCATTGCAACGCTCAGGTTCATGTGGTGCAGATCTTCGATTGCATCCCTTGAGCTTTCCTTGATCGTGTCGGCCACAGCGATTACACCTGCGGCACGGTTGTCGACAGCCACAAGCATGGCCGTCTTGGCCTCAGATTGGAGCCGGGCCACCTCGGCCTCCAGACTCCCGAGTGTGATGCCGCGCGCCTCGAACATGCGGCGGTTTCCCACCAGCACGCTTTTTCCATCCACCTCGGCCTGCACGCCGTGCCCCGCCTCGGCTTTGAAACCGGCAGGTTCGACCAGGCTTATTCCGCGGGTTGTGGCCTCGGCCCAGATCGCCTCTCCCAGGGGATGTTCACTCCCTTTTTCGACGGAGGCCGCCAGGCGAAGCAACTCGTCGTTTGTCAGCCCGTCACAGGTGACTATATCTGTGACCGCAGGCTGGCCCTTGGTGATCGTCCCCGTCTTATCCAGGACGACGACCGATACTTTTCCGGCCCGTTCCAGCGCTTCACTGTTGCGGAACAGGATTCCCATTTCGGCGCCTTTGCCGGTGCCGACCATGATGGCGGTGGGCGTGGCAAGCCCCATCGCACATGGGCAGGCAATCACCAGCACGGCGACCATGTTAATCAGAGCCCGCGTGAAATTGGTGACATCCGAGTTGACCGGCAGCGGCGGGCCGAAGAAATACCAGCCCACGAAGGTCAGCAGCCCAATGCCGATCACGATCGGCACAAAGATCGCAGAGACCTGGTCGGCCAGTTTCTGAATGGGTGCCTTGCTTCCCTGCGCGTCCTCCACCAGCTTGATGATCTGGGCCAGGGCGGTCTCGCGCCCGACCTTGGTCGCTTCAAATTTGAGCATCCCGAGCTTGTTCAGGGTGGCGCCGATGACGGGGTCGCCTGGTTTCTTCTCCACGGGCAGCGACTCACCTGTCAGCATCGACTCATCGATGGCGCTTCGTCCTTCGATCACCACGCCGTCCACCGGGATCTTTTCACCCGGCTTGACGATGACCACATCGCCCACGCGGACGTCGTCCACGGGCACTTCCACCTCGATCCCATCGCGAACAACACGGGCAGTCTTGGCGCGCAGTCCCATCAGCTTCTTGATCGCCTCAGATGTCCGCCCCTTGGCGCGGGCTTCCAGATATTTCCCTAATCTGATCAGCGTGATGATGACCGCGGCCGTCTCATAATAGACATGTCCCTCGATCCAGCCGAACGTCACCGGCAGGGAATAGAGAAAGGCAGCCGAGGAGCCCATCACAATGAGCACGTCCATATTGGCAGACTTGTTTCTCAGCGCCTTGTACGCCCCGACATAATACTGCCAGCCCACATAGAACTGGACCGGGATGGCCAATGCGAGCATGAACCAGCTTGTCCACGGTGCGGGCGTGCGACCCATGCTCGACATGCCGGACGTGGTATAGCAAAAATCCGGCAGCAGGCCGAAGTCGAGCGCCATGGTGAACAGGAACAAAGGAATGGTAAAGACCAGGCCAACGATCAACAGGTGACGCTGTTCGTTGATCTCGTGCTCACGGGCCTTTGCTTCGGCATCCTCCGCCTCTCCGCCCAGTTCCACAGACTCAAACCCCGCAGACGCGACCGCCCGGCGAATCTCGGCCTGGGTGACGATCGTCGGGATATAGGTCACGCGTGCCTTTTCGTTGGTGTAGGTCACCTTTGCGTCGAGGACCCCTTCCATGCTGGAAAGCGCCTTTTCCAGACGGCGCGCGTCGCTGTCGTCCGAGAGACGCTTGATGACCAGGTCTGCCTCACCGGTGGCGACACCATACCCGGCTCGATTGACCCGCGCAATCACATCTGTAAGCTGCAGCTTCTCCGGCTCGATATCCACGGTGGCGCGCTCGGAGGAAAGGTTCACGACCGCGCTTTGGACACCATCCAGTTTCTTGAGATTGCGCTCTACCGTGGCAACACAGTTGGCGCAGGTCATGCCTGTGATCGGGAGGGTTAATTGTTTCGTAGCACTCATGCAAAACCTTTCAAACGTGCTCACGCCTGTTTTCTTGACCCAGGCGCAAGTCTCAACCTTACAGTGTAATGAGGCCTTCGGCAGGATAATTAATTTCTGCCAAAAGGGACTTGATCTTTTCTTCGCTGGCGGGCTCGCCAAATGTGATAGTCACCTTCTTCGTATCCTGTTCGGCCTTGACGGACTGGACGCCCGTTAATTCGCCGACTTCCATCTCGATGGTATGGGTGCAATGGCCGCAGTGAATGGCAGGGACGGAATATGTTACAGTAGTCATGATTGAATTTCTCCTTGGATTGATTTAATTCTGGTCTGGGAGGAGAGTTGATCTCTCCTAAACCTTGGTTGACATTTCAAAAACTTCGGTGATCTCCTTAAGGACGCGTTCGCGTTCCTTGCGGTCATTGCCCTGGATGGCAGTGATCACACACGAATTGAGGTGGTCTTCCAGAATTTTCGAGCTGACCTTATTCAATGCCGCTTCCACAGCCTGGATCTGGCGGATCACATCGATACAGTAGGCGTCCTCCTCCACCATCCGGATCACGCCCTTCAGGTGGCCCTCAACGGTCTTTAATCTTCGGATTGTGCTGTCATTTTCCATAATTACCTCTCGATATACAGATAAAGCCAGATCATCAAACCTTACCCCCCCCCAGGGGGGATGGGTATATTCTTAATCATACCTGCCGCTCCTTTGCCAGTCAACGAGAAAATGTCATCTATTTGCAGGAATTTTGTCATATTTGTTTAATATGAAAGGTTCAGAGTACAATGGCACGATGAAAATCGATCCATTGAAGCTTCGCCAGGTCAGCGTGTTCCAAAACGCCACCGACGAAGACTTGAAATTGATTGCCGGGCAGGGTATCGAGCGTTCCATTGAGGAAGGTGAGTTCTTCTTTTTCCAGGGAGATCCGGCAGATTACCTGTATGTGCTCATTTCAGGACGCGCAAAGCTGATGCAGACCAACCCGGCCGGGCAGCAGGTGAATCTCCGGACCATCAGCGACTGGCAGATGTTTGGCGCGCTCGGCGCGGTCCGGGAGGGAGCCACCTACCCCGCCAGCGCCCAGGCCCTTGATAACAGCACTGCCCTGGCAATAAAGAGCGAATATCTGCAAGAGCTCATGCAGACGCGTCCCTACCTGTCCTTCGACCTGATGAAACTGATGACCAGCTACATCCAGGAGATGCAGGAGCGCTACCGGGAGCTGGCCACAGAAAAAGTGGAGCGGCGCATCGCCCGCGCCCTCCTCAGGCTGGCTGCACAGATGGGTACCAAGAACGTGGGCGGGATCGAATTAACCTTTACGCGCCAGGATCTGGCCGAAATGTCGGGAACAACCCTCTACACAGTCAGTCGTGTCCTGTCAGACTGGGAGAGACAGGGGCTGGTGGAGGCCGGGCGCGAGCGGGTCCTGATCCGGAATCCCCACGGAGTGGTGAGCATCGCCGAAGAGTTGCGCGAGTAAGCCGTTTGAAAATCATTCAGAAAGCACGCAAGCAGGCGTGCTTTTTTTGATTCCTCCCTTTTCCTCAAAAGCCCGTATTCACTCTCCAGCCAATCTGGACGAGTTTTATCCTTATTTGCGCCAGCGCAAAGAGGGATTTTTCACAAGCGACTATCCTAGGGGCAATGGACACAAAAGTTCTTCTCACCCAGCTGACGGTCGAAGCGATTTTGAGCAAATGGCCTAAAACCTTCATGGTCTTTCGAAACCGGAACACCGACTGTATCGGCTGTCTGTTACAAAAATTCTGTTCCATCCAGGATGTGGCGGATACGTATGAAGTCCCCAGCCAGGATTTGATCAGTGACCTGGAAAAATGTGTCAG
>JBLMZU010000509.1:0-15923 GCA_050258995.1 Bacteroidota bacterium | reverse complement strand
GTCTCTGGCTGCTGATGCCCTATCACATGCGCGGCCAGGTCGTGTTCAAAAAGAATCGCTGGCAGATGAGTGGCGGGGGTTTTATACAATCCTATATGCGTATCTTCGGTCAGGAAGGCCTTGGCCGGCCGGAAATCGAGATTGAAAAGGAAAGCAGTTCCCTGCGAAAATATCTCGCCAAAAAAGTAGATGAGGCCGAGATTCCCGAATTTAAATCCGTGCTGGTCTTTACCAACGACGAAGTGGAAATCCTTTCCGAAGAGGCGACCATCCCGGCGATGAAGCTGAAGCAGCTCAAGGATTTCGTCCGTCAAAGGGCCAAGGAAGAAAAGCTTCCTGTCGCGACCATCGCCGCTCTCAACGAGGCCCTGGGTTAATTTCAAATTCTCCCTTTGCATATTCGATGACAACCATCGCCCGCAATCAGAAATCGATCAGTTTTCCAAGGCTGCACGAGCTTATCCTGCCGACACTCATCTCGATTGTTGGCAGCCTTGTTGTTCTCTTTCCAAGCAATCCCGTGAACATGACCCTGCCATCCCGCGACTCAGGTGTTTTCCTGTACGTGGGATGGCGGCTCTTAAGCGGCGACATCCCCTACACGGATGTATGGGATCACAAACCGCCGTTGATCTACCTGGTCGATGCACTGGGATTAACGCTGACTCCCACGAACTTGTGGGGAGTCTGGCTGCTTCAGTTCATTTTTATTTTTTTCACGCTTTTCTTTATCTACAGGGCGTTGTATCGGGAATTTGACATCTACGCAGCTCTGGCAGGCACGGTTGTGCTGACCTCCGGGCTGGTGGTCATCCTGGAAAAGGGCAACGTGACAGAGGAATACGCCCTGGTATTCCAGGCACTTGGATTCTGGCTGTTCATCAATGCCTGGAAGAAGGATTTTCCCCTCCGCGCATCCTTCTGGATCGGGATCCTGGGCGGGCTGGCATTCAACTTCAAACAGACAACCATCGGATTGTGGATCACCTATGCCATGTTCCTGCTTGTGATCCGTCTTCTCCAGCGGAGGTTCCCGGTCAAGGATTTTCTGCTGCTGCTGGCAGGATGGCTGCTTCCCTCTCTATTGCTGGGTTTGTATCTTGGGAGCCAGCATGCCTTAAAAGATTTTTGGGAGCAGGCGTATCTATATAACTTCGCCTACATCGGAAAAAACGACGGGATTCGCGGATTGATCCCGGTGTTTATCAAAGGATTTGCCTACCTTCGTAACGGCTGGGTGCTCCATCTGGCAGCGATCGGCTGGCTGGCAGGAGTCGTTTACGTCTGGTTAATACGAAAAAGTTTTGCCCAGATTCCGCCATTAATCCTGATCGCACTCGTCAACCTGCCGATCGAAGTTGCCCTGATCACCGTATCGGGCCGCTCCATCCTTCATTACTACCTCACCATTTTGCCGGTCATGGCCATTCTGGCAGGCACGCTGGCTTACACGATTCCCTCCATGATCGGAAGCATCCCGGGTGCTGCCGGGCAAAAAATCCATCAATGGGCTCCTGGTATCGTCTTGGGTCTCATTTTGATCAGCCAGGTGGGACAGGTTAGAAATTATCCCCGCTATGTCTCCACCCTGCATGACAATGACGATGCAGCGGTCATCGAATATATTGAAAACAATACCCGGGCAGGTGACAAGGTTTTGCTCATCGGCGCCGAAAGCGTGGTGAATTTCCTGGCGCGCCGCGAAGCGCCGACCCGCTATGTCTACCAGTATCCGCTGGCACTGCTGGGACGGCGTCCCATGTTCGAGGAATATTTCAATCAGATCCTCGAGAATAAGCCGCTATTGATCATCGATACGCGCGGGCCCTCCCAATTGACCGATAATCTTTATGTGCCCCTGCAAAAGCGCTCCCAAATCGTGCGGGAGGGTGTCAAATACCTCGGGGAGAATTATCAGCAGGTCGCCCGGTTCGATGATTGGTATGTTTACCGGTTGACAGAACATTAGGTGCACTTCCCGGTCTACGCTCCACTCCCCAGTTATGATACACTTGTTCTACTTCTGAATATAGAAAATTTTCCTGTGGAAAGAGAATGGCTTTGAGCATTCAGGCAGACCTCAATGCTTAGAGCAATATATGTATTATGCGTTCAATTGTAGCCATTGATATTGAGACAACCGGCCTCAGCCCGGACCGGGATGTAATTATTGAAATCGGGGCGGTTAAATTCAAAGGACACCGGGTCGAGGCCGAATGGTCGTCCTTGATCAATCCCGGCCGGCATATCCCTGAATTCATTACCGGCCTGACCGGTATCAGCGATGTAGAGGTGCGCGCCGCGCCGCGCCTCCTGGACATTGCTCCCGATCTGGCGGCGTTCGCCGGGGATGCACCGGTTGTAGGGCACAACGTCCGTTTCGATCTGAGCTTTCTGCAAAAAATTGGTCTTTTTGAATTTAACGAGGTCATCGACACGTATGAGCTGGCATCGGTACTGATGCCGACCGCCAGCCGCTACAACCTGGGATCGCTAGGCAAACAGCTCGGCATTCTCCTACCCGCCACCCATCGTGCCCTGGACGATGCCCGGGTCACCATGGCAGCCTTCAACCGCCTGCTGGAAATGGCCCAGGAGCTGCCGCTCGACCTGCTGGATGAGCTGGTCCGCCTGAGCGAGCCGCTTGCCTGGGACGGCGCCTGGTTATTCCAGGAGGTGCTGCGCAGCCAGAGCCGACAGGGCATCCAGGCAAAACGGGTGAAAAAGAAGGATGCCAAGCCCAAGGTAATTTTCGAGGAAGCCGATACCCCCCCGCTGGAAAACCCGGAGAAGCCGCGCCCGCTCAATGTGGATGAGGTTGCCTCCATTCTTGAATACGGCGGACCGTTCTCCCGGTATTTTCAATCGTTCGAACAGCGCCCCGAACAGGTTGCCATGCTGCGCGCGGTCACCAATGCGCTGTCCTACGGAAATCATCTGATGGTGGAGGCGGGAACCGGCGTTGGAAAGAGCTTTGCATATCTTGTTCCGGCAGCACTCTTTGCGCTGCAAAACAATACCCGCGTGGTCGTTTCAACCAATACGATCAACCTGCAGGATCAGTTGATCCAGCGCGATCTTCCCAACCTGTGCCAGGCCTTGAATCTGGATTTTCGATTTTCAGTGCTAAAGGGGCGCTCGAATTATCTTTGCCCACGGCGGCTGGAGAACATTCGCCATTACGGTCCGCGCACCATCGATGAGATGCGCGTGCTGGCCAAGGTCATGGTCTGGCAGCTGACCAATCAGAGCGGCGATCGGAGTGAGCTGAATCTCACAGGGCCGACGGAGCGTGAGGTCTGGGTGCGGATGTCTGCGGAGGACGATGCGTGCACGACGGAAATGTGCATGAAGCGGGAACATGGTGTCTGTCCCTTCCACCGCGCCAAGACGGCTTCACAGTCCGCCCATGTGCTGGTGGTCAACCATGCGCTTCTGCTCTCTGACATCGCGACCGGGAGCAAGGTCCTGCCCGAGTACGCTCACCTCATCATCGACGAAGGTCACCATCTCGAATCGGCGACGACCAACGCCCTCTCCTTCCGGCTTAACCAGCTCGACCTGGAGCGCATGATGAAGGAGGTCGGCGGCTCGAACGCCGGGGTGCTGGGGCACATCCTGACCGAGAGCAAGGAAATCCTGCGCCCGTCCGACTTCGCCCTGCTCCAGAAGAAGATCAGCCACGCCACCGACATGGCCTTCCGCATCGAGCAGATGAACCGTGAGTTCTTCAATACGCTGGCGGAGTTCGCCAAGCTCCAGCGGGAGGGCCAGCCGCAGTCGAACTACGCCTGGCAGGCGCGCATCCTGCCGTCCACCCGCACTCTCCAGGGCTGGGAGGAGGTCGAGGTGATCTGGGATACGACCGGCTCCTCCCTGCGCATGCTGCTCACCGAGCTCGATGAAATTTATTCCGGGGTGGCCGATCTATACGCGGAAGGGCACGATCAACTGCAGGACGTCATGGGGGACCTGAGCAATGTGGCGCGGCGGCTGATCGAAGCTGAATCCAATGTCAGCGGCATGATCAGCAAACCCAATAGCGGACTGGTGTACTGGATCGAAGTGCAGCCGAATGGAAACAGGCTTGCCCTGAACGCGGCGCCGCTCAGCGTGGCCGAGCTGGTCGAGAAGCACCTCTGGCACGAGAAGCAATCGGTGATCCTGACGTCCGCCACGCTCACCACCCACGGCGAATTCCAGTATTTGCGCAACACCCTGGGCGCCGACGAAGCGGATGAAATGCAGCTCGGCTCGCCATACGACTACGAGAGCGCAGCGTTGCTTTACATCGCCAACGACATCCCCGAGCCGAATGCCAACGGCTACCAGCAAACGCTGGACCGCACGATCATCAACACAGCCAAGGCCACGGGCGGCCGGATGCTGGTTCTGTTCACCTCCTACGCCGCGCTCAAAAAGACCTCGCAGGCGATCACCGGTCCGCTGGCGCGTGAGGAGATATATGTGTACGAACAGGGTGATGGCGCTTCGCCGAATGCCTTGCTGGAATCCTTCAAGGCAACAGATCGCGCCGTGCTGCTCGGAACTAAGTCTTTCTGGGAGGGCGTGGATGTACCGGGCGAGCAGTTGTCCGTTGTGCTCATCACCAAGCTGCCCTTCGACGTCCCCACCGATCCGCTGATCGCGGCGCGCTCGGAGATGTACGAAGATTCCTTCCAGGAATACTACCTGCCCGAAGCCATCCTGAAATTTCGCCAGGGATTTGGAAGGCTGATCCGCACCCAGTCCGACCGCGGTGTGGTTGCCATCCTCGACCGGCGCGTGCTCACCAAGCAATATGGTCGTTTGTTCCTGGAATCCCTGCCCCAGTGCACTGCCCGCCAGGGACCTGCGTCCAATTTGTCGCGTGAAGCCGGAAAATGGCTCGGGCTATAATCATTTACAACAAGCTTGCATCGTGAGTACAATAAATTGCCATGTCAAACAAAGTTGCAATTGTCACGGATAGCACCGCCTATCTTCCCCAGGAACAGATACAAAAATACAACATTACCGTCACCCCCCTGAGCGTCATCTGGGGGGAAGACGTGTATCGGGATGGCATCGATATTCTGCCGGAGGAGTTTTACACCCGCCTGGCAAACTCCAAAACCCTGCCCACCACCTCCCAGGTCACACTGGGTGTCATGCAGGAGACATTTCAGTCTTTGCTCGACCAGGGATACGACGTTTTGGGACTCTTTCTGTCTTCCCGGATTTCCGGCACATTCCAGTCTGCCGTCCAGGCGTGTGAAATGCTGGGCAATTCCGCCGGAAGAATCTCTGTCTTAGATACTCTTTGGACCACCATGGCAATGGGTTGGCCCATCCTGACGGCCGCGCGCGCGGCACGGGCCGGGGAAAGTCTGTCCGAGTGTCAAAAGATTGCCGAGGAAGCCTGTGCAAACACGGGGGTTCTCTTTGTCGTGGAAACCCTGGAGTTCCTGCGGCGCGGCGGGCGCATCGGCGGCGCACAGGCGCTGCTGGGCACGGCCTTGAACCTCAAACCCATTCTCGAAATGAGGAATGGAAAAATCGAAGCGGTGGAACGGATCCGCACCAAGCAGAAGGCCATGCATCGTGTTGTCGAGATCGTCGCAGAAAGGATCCAGGGCCGGCCCCCGATCCGCCTGGCGGTCACCCATGCCAGCTCCGAGGCGGACGCGCTGTCCCTGCTTGAGGCGGCGCGATCGGAACTGGACCCGGTCGAGACGATGTGCTGTCCCCTCAGTCCGGTCATTGGCGCCCATGCCGGTCCAGGGACCATTGCGTTGAATTACATGTTTGGGATCCCCTAGCTCCTTTCGCAAATAAGATAGCCTGCAGGCGGGATGGGAGTCGCCGGTTCATCAAGGATCCGGGGAATTGTCCCTTATAATGACAGTCCATGCCCAATCCATATTTCGTCATTTTCGAGCTGATGATTTATCTGCTCTTCGCGCTGTGCGTACAGCATGCCAAGAAACAGGGCCTGGCGGACGTATTCAGGCTCCTGGCAGGCGTTCTGTACGGGGTCGTTCTCGAGCTTGTGACCCTGCGCCAATTGAGTGCCTATGAGTATGGAAAATTCCTGATCATGATTTCAAATGTTCCACTCTGTATCGGGGTGGCCTGGAGCTGTATCATCTACAGCGCGATGGAATTTTCCGATGCAAGCAGCCTGCCGTACTGGGCACGTCCATTTCTGGATGGGCTTCTGGCATTGAATATTGACCTTGCACTCGATGCAGTCGCCATACGACTCGGATTTTGGAATTGGGGGCAGGGTCTCAAGTTTCAATACTTCGGTGTACCCTATTCCAATTTCTGGGCGTGGTTTCTGGTCGTTTTTTCCTTCTCGCTTGGCTACCGGCTTCTTGCACATCGCGAAGACTGGATCGTAAAGTGGGTCTCTCCCTGGCTGGCACTGGCCATGGGTCTCATGGCCGTGATGGGTACGAATGCCTTCGCGTTTGCAGATCCGCTTCAGGATCATAAATCATTCCTGGCTGTCACGTTCTCCTTTGCATTGATCCTTGTGATCACATTGCGCCCGCAATTTTCCCGGGCATCCGTCCCCGGACTGGTCTTTTGGATTCCGTTCCTAACCCATATGTACATTCTGATTGCAGGTATGATCTCCGGAGTCATCTTCGAGCCCATGTTTTTGCTGGTCGCAGGCATCGGCATGACCCTGGTCTCAATTTTCCTGCACCGCCCGGTCCTCAAAAATATCCTGGCAAAATAGGCTGACAGCCGCATCGCATAAAAGGCGAATTGGGCGCCGCTCCAACAGGCAAGTTTTTTGTACGATTCAAAGCTATGTCGACGTCAAGAAGACGATCATGAATCGATCATGATTGCTCTTTTTAAAGATAAGGAGTTTTCCATGAAATGGATCACACGCTCTCACGTCCACGTGGACCGGGTGGCCTGCCCGTGGCTCATTACGCGTTTCATCGACAGCGAGGCAGAATTTTTGTTTGTGCCCAGAAGTCAGATAAACAACGTGGCCCGGGAAACCGGCGCCATCCCTTTCGACGCACCGGATGTTGAACTTGGGCATCACGAAGGCCGCTGCTCGTTCGAGTCGATCATCCTGAAATATGACTTAAAGGATGCCGGCCTGCTGCGGATGGCAAAGATCGTCCATGCTGCGGATGTTTCCGAGGATATCGACAGCGACCCGGTCGCCCGCGGCCTGGAGGCGATCGCATCCGGCTTCAGCCTGCGCTATCCGGACGATATCGAAAACCTGGAGCACCAGTTTGAGGTGTATGACTCCCTGTACGCATGGTGCCGTCTTGAGGTTGCCGGTGCAGGTAAGGGATGACTTCTCCCTACCGGCGCGATATCGTCCTGCTTTTCACAACGCGCATCATCCGTCTATTCTGTTATGGTTTCCTGTCCGTCATCCTGGCCTTGTACCTATCGGAGGCAGGCCTGGCGAAAGGCCAGATCGGATTCCTGTTCACATTCACGCTGCTTGGAGACGCGTTCGTCTCGCTGTGGCTGACCACTTCAGCCGACAGGTTTGGCAGAAAGAGAACTTTGATCCTCGGTGCTCTTTTGATGGCCGGGGCAGGTCTCGTTTTTATTCTGACCCGCAATCTCTATCTTCTGATCGCTGCAGCCATCGTCGGGGTCATCAGTCCCAGTGGGAATGAGATCGGTCCATTCTTATCGGTGGAACAGGCGAGCCTGACCCAGCTTGTCCCGGACCGGGAGCGTACCCGGCTCTTCGCCTGGTATAACCTGGCCGGTTCCTTTTCCACGGCGACCGGCGCCCTGGTTGGCGGCTGGCTCGCGCAAGGGTTGCAGAACAGCGGCTGGACCGCGTTCGAGTCGTATCGGGTTGTCTTGATCGGCTATGCCGCGGGTGGTTTATTGCTGCTGCTGTTCTTCATCAGCCTGACCCATTCCATCGAAGTGAAGACAACAGCCGATACAACCCGGCGGGTACTCGGGCTGCATAAATCCCAAAATGTGGTATTCAAGCTGAGCTCCCTGTTCGCCCTGGATGCATTTGCGGGCGGCCTGCTGGTGCAGAGCCTGATTGCATTCTGGTTTCATCTGCGCTTTGGAGTGGAAGCCGGAATCCTGGGTTCGATCTTCTTTGGAGCCAATATTCTGGCAGGGTTATCGGCATTGCTTGCGGTCCCGATCGCCAGGCGATTCGGGCTGATCAACACCATGGTATTTACACACATCCCCTCCAATATTTTGCTGATGATGGTCCCCTTGATGCCCACCCTGCCTCTTGCGATTGTGAACCTACTGCTGCGCTTCAGCATTTCGCAGATGGATGTCCCCACGCGCCAGTCCTACACGATGGCCGTCGTGGCGCCCGACGAACGGTCGGCTGCTTCAGGTGTGACTGCCATCGCGCGTTCCCTGGGCGCCTCCGTTTCCCCTGCGCTGACGGGATGGCTGATCGGCATCCCGTTCCTGTTCAGTGCACCGTTCTTTTTATCCGGGGGATTGAAAATTGTTTACGATCTGCTGCTGTATCGCGAGTTTCGCGCGGTCCGGCCGCCTGAGGAAAAACAAAAGGAGGCCGGCTAGACAGACAGGTCCTTCAAATCCAGGAAGGCCTTGACGACGTTCGGGTCGAAATGCTTGCCGGAATCCGTCTTGATGAGCTGTTTCACTTCCTCCTGTGGAATCCCCTTGCGGTATGGACGATCGGAGATCAACGCGTCCCAGACATCGATGACAGCGAACACCCGCGCTGCGAATGGAATATCCATTCCCTTGAGACCGCGCGGGTAACCGCTGCCATCCCACTTCTCATGATGGCAGTAGGGAATATCGATCGCCTGGCGCAGGAACTCAATATCCTTCAGCATTTTTCTGGCATAGTTGGGATGTTCACGAATGATGGCCCGCTCCTCCTCCGTCAGCTTTCCCGGTTTGAGCAGGATCGAATCGGGTATGCCCATCTTCCCGATATCGTGCAGGAGGGCTCCGCGCGTGATGTTCAACAGAGCCTCGCCCTTTACGCCCATCGAGCGCGCCAGCTTTTCCGTCAGGATCGTGACGCGTTGTGTATGTCCCTCTGTTTCCTTGTCGCGCAGATCCAGCGCCCGCACCCAGCCTTCCAGTGTGGCCTGGTAAGCCTTCTCCAGTTCCCGGTTGCTCCTCTGCAGGTTTTCGAAGAGATCGGCGTTATCGATCGCCACGGCTGCCTGGTTGGCAAACGCCGTGACCAGCTCCAGGTCACTTTCCCGGAAGATCCCTGACTGGGCGCGATTGTCGACGTAGATGACACCAATCAACTGTCCCTTGATTTTCAAGGGAGCGCAGATGATCGAGCGAAGCTGGTAGGCGGCAATACTCACCTGGTTTTCGAAGCGGGGATCCTCCTGGGCATTCGTGGTCAATACCGGTGCGCAGGTTTCCTCCACCCGGCGGACAATGGTGTGGCTGAACTCAAACTCCTTCCTGGCGAGATTGATGTGCGCGATCCCGCGGGCGATCACCGGTTTGAGCTCTCCGCCCTGCTGTCGGAGCATAAGAAAGCCGCGTTCGGCGTGCATGAGGGTGATCAGCGAGTCCATCACCTCCTCCAGCACCCGCTCCCGGCCCTGGGAGGAGTTGATCATGCTTCCCACCCCCATCAGCGCCTTGAGCTGGCTGCGGCGGTCCTTAAGCTGGTTGCTCACCCCTTTTTCCAGATGTCCCAGCGAGTCGGAAACCTGCCTGATATCCTGGATCGCCATGGAAACGTGGGGATTTCCCATCAGCGTGAGCTTGGTGACAACAGCCGTCAACATGGCATTGACGTCCTGGATCTGTTTATGAAGAGACAAATGCTCCGTGGACTGTGTAATCATGTTGATCTCCGGATTGTAAGTAGCTGCTGACATCACTTACCTAAAATTATAAGTATATACAATAAGACGGTTTGATCGGCGGTTATAATCTGATTGAATGAACATCGACGCCTACCTGAAACGTATAAATTTTTCCAGGTCTGTAAGTCCAGACGTCCAAACGCTTTGGGGGTTACACTATGCCCATATGCTGCATATTCCCTTTGAGAACATCGATATAGGCTTGAAACGGCCAATCAGGCTGGACGAGGAGTCGTTGTGGAATAAACTTATCGTCTGGCGGCGCGGCGGATTTTGCTATGAGCTAAACGGAATATTTGCGAAGCTGTTGGAAAATATTGGCTTTGAAGTCACAAATCTGAATGCCCGCGTCTACAACCGGGAAGGAGCTCTCGGCATCGATTTTGATCACCTGGCGCTTTTCGTTCGCATCCCGGGCCAGTCCGGGCGCTGGCTGGCGGATGTTGGTTTCGGGGACTCGTTCCATGAGCCACTATATTTCGACAGGCCTGAAATACAGGAACAGGGTCAGCGGGCATACCGGCTGGAACAGATCCAGGACGGTTATGCCACTTGGCAGAGAAATATCGATGGCTCCTGGGAGAAACAATATTTCTTCGATCTCCAACCCCACAGGTTTCCCGAAGAATATGAGGCTGCCTGCCTCTATCACCAGACTTCTCCCCGATCCAGTTTCACGCGTGGCAGCATCATCAGCCGGGCCACCCCCGATGGACGGGTCACATTGGAAGACGGAAGGTTGATCCTCACGAAAAACGGCCTCAAAACAGAATCCGCTGTCCCAGGCAGGGATGAATATAACAAGCTTCTAAAGCGATATTTTGAAATCACACTATAAAAAACTCGGAGAGCAATCTCCGAGTTTTTCGTTTAGCGGATCTTGAACATTTGCATCAGCTTCATTGCCAGGTTGAGATCGCCGGTCAGCTTGATCTTTCCCTGCATGAAGGCCTGCATCCCGTCCAGCTCGCCGGTGAAGATCTTGACGTAATCCTCTGAATTCGCTTTAAGAGTCATCCGCGGCGAGGGGATCGTGCCGCGTGAAACGTCGACCTTTCCATCCTTGATCACAGCATACCAGTCCCCGGGTTCCTGGCCAGTGAAGTTGAACTGGATGGCTGCGTCCACGCCCTGGGCTTTTTCGGGAATGAAAGCACCGGGCATTTTTTCCATGAGCTGTTCTACAGTGAGGGGCATATATGAGTCTCCTTATGATTTTTGGGCAGGGGCGGATCATGATCCACCCCTGCGATTAATTTTGCAAATTCTCGAATATCGCCGCCGCGCCCATTCCGCCACCGATGCACATCGTAACCATGCCGTATTTCGATCCACGCCGGCCCATTTCATAGATCAGCTGCGTGGTGAGCTTGGTCCCGGTACACCCAAGCGGATGACCGAGGGCGATCGCGCCGCCGTTGACATTGACCCTGCTTTCGTCCAGCTCCAGCTGGCGGATCACGGCGAGGGACTGTGCGGCAAATGCTTCGTTCAATTCTATCAAATCAATGTCATTCATGGTCAGGGCAGCCAGCTTCAAAGCCTTGGGAATCGCGACCACGGGCCCCACGCCCATCAGTTCAGGCGGTACGCCGCCCACGGCAAAAGACACGAATCGGGCCAGAGGTGTCAGCCCAAGTTGGGCCGCCCGTTCCGCAGACATGACCATCACCGCTGCCGCGCCGTCCGACATCTGCGAGGAATTCCCGGCCGTCACCGTGCCTCCCTCCTTGAAAGCCGGCTTGAGCTTCGAAAGCGCCTCCAGGTTCGTATCAGCCCGCGGACCCTCATCACGCTTGACCGTGAATTTCTTCCTGACCGGTTTTTCATCGGTATCCAGCTCGGTAATCTCCACATCGATGGGAACCAGCTCCGGATCGAAGCGACCTGCATTCACAGCCTTGGCTGCTTTCTGGTGACTCTTCAGGGAGAATTCATCCTGGTCCTGGCGGCTGATGCCATATTTCTGCGAGATATTCTCGGCGGTCAGCCCCATGTTGGTGTAATAATGTGGAAGCTCCTGGGCAAAGTAGGGATTGGGCGAAAATTTATAGCCCGCCATCGGCACCATGGTCATGGACTCGGCGCCACCCGCAATGCCCGTTTCGATCTGCCCGGCCTGGATCGCATTCGCCACATGGGCGATCGACTGCACGCCCGACGAGCAATAGCGATTGATGGTTTCGGCGGGCACGGAGTCAGGCAATCCCGCCCGCAGCGAGATCATGCGTGCCATGTTGAGTCCCTGCTCGCCCTCGGGAAAGGCACAGCCGATAACCACATCCTCCACCTCGGCGGAGTCGAGATTCGGCGTCCGCTTGAGCAGCTCCTGGATGGCGGTGGCCGCCATCTCGTCCGGACGAACCGTAGCCAGCCCGCCGCGTTTTGCCTTGCCAACCGGCGTTCTCACAGCCGATACGATCACAGCTTCTTTCATCTTTTGCTCCTCTTTATCAGAGATCAAAGATCTCCCATCCTCAATCCAAAATCATCAATTGCGTAACGGCTTTCCCGTCTGTAGAATATTCCACATGCGCGCCTGGGTCCGTTCCTCTCCAAACAGGGACAGGATCGCCTCGCGCTCGAGATCCAGGATGTACTGCTCGCTCACCCACTGCGGACGGGTGAGATCGCCGCCGCACATCACATAGGCAAGCTTGCCCGCAATGTGATGGTCGTACTGCGTAATGTAGCTGCCTTCCGCAAACATCCAGGCGCCGATCCGGATGGCAGCCAGGGCATCCCGGCCCGCCGCGTAGATTAATTCAGGAGCTGGTGGCTTGTACCCGGCAGCGACCATGTGCAGCACTTCCTTCCTTGCTTCTGCCAGCAGGTGATCTCGATTCAAAACAATGCGGTCCGCGGGGCCGAGAATATTCATGCCACGCGCTTCCTCGGCGCTGGTGGCTACCTTCGCCTGTCCCATTTGCAGGAAGGCTCGCTGCAGAGGCGCAAGTACTTCTGCATTCTCGACACGCATCACCGGGTTGACAATGCGCCGCAGCATTTCCTTGGTACCGCCGCCAGCCGGGATCACCCCTGCACCCAATTCCACCAGGCCGATATAGGTCTCGGCCGCCGCGACCACACGCGAGCCATGCATCGTGATCTCACAGCCGCCGCCCAGGGCCAGGCCTGCAGGAGCGATCACAATCGGTTTCGGCGAGTAGCGCATGGCCATGTTCATGTTCTGCAGCTTCCGGACCGCCTCGTCCAGCATATCCCACATGCCCTGCTGGGCGCCGACCACCATCATGAACAGGTTTGCGCCGGCGCTGAAGTTCTCCGCTTCGTTGCCGATCACCAGTCCATCGAAATCTGTCTCGAGGCGGTTCATCGCCTCCACCGCCATGGACATGATGTCATCGTCGAGGGCGTTCATCTTGGTATGGAACTCGAGACAGGCCACACCATCGCCCAGGTCGTGCAGGGTCGCGCCCTGGTTTTGTGACACGACTTTCTGTTGTCTTAAAACGATCATGCCTTCAGCACGCCTGATCGGGACATAGTCTTTCTTCACGACATCAAACACGCCGATCTTCTCACCATGTTCATATTGATAGAAGGATTGATTGCCGGCCTGGAGCATTTGCCTTACCCAGTCCGCTGCGGGATATCCTTCGGCTTGCATCCGCTCAAAGGTGTCCCTGACCCCCAGCATATCCCAGGTCTCAAACGGACCGGCCTCGTGCATGAAACCCCAACGGACCGCGTCATCGATTGGCTTGACCGTATCGGCCACTTCGGGGAGTATGGAGGAGGCATACTGGAAGCCCTGGTAGGTCAGTGCCCGGACAAGTTTGGCTGCCTTATCGTTCGCATTCAGCAGGACCTTCAGCCGCTCGCCAAGGTTTTCAACGTCCTTCGCCGCCTTGACCGAGTCGAAGCGCGGCTTGGTCGGCGGGATGTGCTCGAGGCTGTTCAGATCCAGCGGCCAGAATTCCTTCTTCCCCGCCTCGCCGCGCACTTCCTTATAGAAGCCAACTTTCGTTTTATTTCCCAGCCACTTACGCTCGAGCATCGCGGACATTAGCTTTGCCGGCGCCTCCGCCTTGAGATATTCCTGTCCCAGCTCGTCATATGGGATCAGAGGCGCGAGATTGCGCGCGACATGGTCCCAGACATCCAGGCCGACCAGGTCGATCAGGCGGAAGGTGGCGGTCTTTGGGCGCCCGATCAGCGGACCGGTGATTGCATCCACTTCGTCAACGATGTAGCCGTTGCGCAGGATGTAATCCAGGCCAAACGCGCCCGTCCCAAAGGCAACGCGGTTGCCGATGAAATTAGGCGTGTCCTTACAAAGGACAATGCCCTTCCCCAGGCGATATTCACTAAACCAGGAGATGAACCCGACCACATCCGGGTCCGTACCCTGCGTGGGGATGATCTCCAGGAGCTTTAGATACCGCGGCGGGTTGAAAAAATGCGTGCCCAGGAAATGCTTCTTGAAACCCTCCGAGCGCCCTTCGGCAATGGCGGCAACCGGAATGCCGGATGTATTCGTGCTCACAATTCCAGATGGCTTGCGAACCTCGTCAATACGAGCCATCAGTCCCTGCTTGATCGTCAGGTTCTCGACGATCGCCTCACAGACCCAGTCCGCTTCGGCGACCGTGCCGAAATCATCTTCAAGATTGCCAAGTTTGACAAATGTCTTCAATTCGGAGGCCATCAGATTGGCAGGTTTGGCTTTCAGGCAGCGGTCCCAGCCCTCATTGACGATCCTGTTGCGTGCCTGCCGATCGCCAGCCGGCGCGTCTCTGGGAACAATATCGAGCAGCGTCACAGGCACGCCCGCGTTGGCGAGATGGGCCGCGATCGCCGCGCCCATCGTCCCGGAACCGATCACGACTGCTTTATGGATGTGATATTTCATGACCTCTCCTTTGGAGGAAGATAATAGAAGCCCGATATTGGATACTCGAAATCCTGTATCGAATATCCAATATCTACTATCGCTTACCTCAATTCCTTCCCGCTATATCCCAGGATGTGCCGCGCCACGACCATGCGGTTGATCTGCCCGGTGCCCTCGTAGATATCCGTGATCTTCGCATCGCGGAACCACTTCTCGGCCAGAAACTCGCGGCTGTATCCGAGCGGACCCAGGATCTCCACCACCTTCTGGGTGATCCTGGTGCATGCGTCGCCGGCCTTGACCTTGCTCATCGAAGCCTCGAGCGCGTTCGACTTGTCATTGTCCGCCATCCAGACGGCCTTGATCACCATCAGCCAGGCAGACTTGAGCATGATTTCCATGTCGACCACGTCCCGCTCGACGGAAGTCAGCTTTTGTCGCGGCAGGCCATAGCGGATCTGGACTCCGTTCTCTACAAGTTTTTCCTTCAGGAATTCGAGAGCGGCTCGCGCCACGCCGAGGCCGGATGCGGCCACGAGAGGCCGGGTCGCATCGAAGGTGGCCATCGCACCCTTAAAGCCCGTTGTGGTCTTTTCAACAGTGGGGCTGCCTAAAATGTGATCGTACGGAACCCGTGCGTCGACCAGCGAAATGGCCGCCGTATCGCTGACACGGATCCCCATCTTGCGCTCCAGTTTGACGATCTTCACGCCCGGTGTCCCGGATTCTACGACAAAGGCGCGCATCCCCCCCCTGCCCGCCGAGGGATCGATCGAGGCCCAAACCACGATAAATCCCCTGCCAAGCTTCTCATACTCGGTAAACGCCTTGTCACCCGAAGTGACGAAGATTTTCTCACCATTGAGCACCCATTCATTGGTCTTTTCGTCCAGCACGGCCCGCGTACGAATGGAGGCGGTATCCGAGCCCGCACCGGCCTCGGTCATGCACATGGCCGCCAGTGTTGGCTTGTCATCTCTGAAACGCGCCAGGAACTTGGCCTTCTGTTCGGGCGTACCTGCCGCCTGGACGGCCGCGGCACCCAGTCCGCCTCCTGGCGTGACTAGATACATCCCCACATCGCCCCAGGCCAGCATCTCGATCTGGGAGGCCAGCACCTGGTAGGCAATCGAGGGTAGCTTCTCCTTCTGACCAGGGCCTTCGGCGTGCCCGTTGCCTTTTTCCTTCGGCGCCAGCGAGCCCACACCCATGACCTTCATGGCGGT
>JBLMZU010000508.1:0-16732 GCA_050258995.1 Bacteroidota bacterium | reverse complement strand
CAAGGCGGCAGCCATGCGCCTGACTTCCCGCTGCAGGATCTTCTTGTCCGCGTCGGATAGGGCCTGGACGGGGCGGTTCATCAGATTGTCGGCACTCTCACCGGGTGGGTTCTCGCTGAGGTTTTCGGCGATGCGCTCGCCGGCAAACTGCTTGATCTGCTGCTCGATCCCCTGCATGTTCTGCTGGATCTTATCCTGGATGTCCTGGATGCGATCTTTGCTCATGCCCATTCTCTGCAGCTCTTCCATCAACTGCTTCATGGCTTCCTGGACTTCCGGGAAGGCCATGGCGCGCATCATGCGCTGTGCCAGCCATTCCTGGTGGCGCAGATCGTCGCTCTGGTTGAGCCCGACCATCTTGGCAAGCGATTCGAGCTCCTCCCGGGACAGCTTTTCGCCGTTCATCAGGCGCTCCATTCGCTGACGGAGGCTTTGGGTGAACTGGCGTAGGGCTTCGGCGAACTGCTGCGCCTCTTCCGGGGTCATGTCATCCGTTGGGTTGCCGCCCATCTGCGGCTCTTCGCCCGCGCCAAAGAACAGCGGGAAGAGCTTGTCGAAGACGGGAATATCCTTCACATCCTTGATCAGGGTCGCACGCAGCGACAGGCGGAAGTGCTCACGGTGCTGGATGCCCATCAAATCCACGGCCGAAAATGCTTCCGTCGATTCCGCCAGCGAGACCCGTACCCCGCTGGCCCTTAAGGCGGCAATTAACTGTAAAATGCGGGTTTCCATAATTCACATCCTTATCGGTGGTCTCGTTGAGATCCATAGCTGCGATCACAACGAGACCACCAAGTCCATTGCAACATTAATTTCCAGAGAATCTACCAAACTCATCCGACCTGCCACGCGAGGAGGAGGACGGATTGATCAATTGTTTGCGAGCCTTCTGCAGGTCAGCTTCGTGTTTGACCAGCACGGAAAGCGTCTCTTCGAGGGTGGCCTTGTCCAGGCTCTTGGCATTGAGTGCCACCAACGCGTTGGCCCAATCCAGGGTTTCGCTGATCGAGGGGGACTTGCGCATCTCTGCATTGCGCAGCTTCTGGACGAATTCCACGGCCTGCTGCGCCAGCTTCGGATTGAGGTCCGGCACCTTGAGGCGCACCACGGCAAGCTCTTCCTGGACGGTTGGATAGTCAATGAAGAGATACAGACAGCGCCGTTTCAAGGCCTCCGACAGCTCGCGCGTGTTGTTCGAGGTGAGCACGACAAACGGTTTATGCTTGGCGGCTAAAGTTCCCAGCTCCGGGACAGAGACCTGGAAGTCACTCAATACTTCGAGCAGGAACGCTTCGAATTCGGCGTCGGCCCGGTCGATCTCATCGATCAGGAGTACGGTGGGCTCATCGCACAGGATCGCCTTCAACAGCGGCCGCTGCAGGAGGAAGCGGTTGGAAAAGAACACGTCCTCCTCGGCCGCCAGTTTATCGGCAGCCTCGGCCAGTGAGCTGGATTTGCCGAGCGTATCATTTAATTTATCGCGCAGCAGCTGTGTATACAGCAGCTGCTTCGAATATTCCCACTCATACAACGCCTTGGATTCATCCAGGCCCTCGTAACACTGCAGGCGGATCAGCTCACGTCCTGTGGCCCCGGCGATCGCCTTGGCAAGCTCGGTTTTCCCCACACCTGCCGGCCCCTCGGTGAGAAGCGGTTTACCAAGTTTCTGTGCCAGATACACAATGGTTGAGATCTCATCCGAGGCTATATAATTCTGTTCACCCAAAGCTGCTTTTACTCTGCTGGTAGATTCAAAAGGATTTTTCATTTATCACCTGTAATTTGGCTAGTATAACAATTATAAATATATCGAAATTAACGGGATATGAGTGTAAGGTTCTTTCTACTTTTTTAATCCCAATTTGCAATAGACTTCCAGGTTTCCCTCCAATTCACTCTGCAGGGAGAATTGATTTTCGATGGTTTGGCGGGCGGCCGCACCCAGTCGGATTTGAAGCATTTTGTCTGACAACACTTCCAGGGTGATTGCTGTAAGAGAGTGTATATCGTTGATGGCAACCATTCGCCCATTCTTACCATCGCTCAGCACATCCAGTACTCCGCCTACGGGTGTTGCGATCACCGCCTTCCCACATGCCATTGACTCGAGCACCGAATTTGGCAATCCATCCCGGAGCGAGGGATGCAGAAGTACATCCACTACTGAATAATACGAAGGAAGGTCCGTATTTGACACATAACCTGTTACAACAATCCTCCCGTTCGGTATAGATGACTTGATCTCTTCAAAGACCATCCTGTCCTCGCCGGCCCGGATATCACCGACGATCAGAAGTGTGACAGGCAGCTCCCGGTTGATCTTCGCATAAGCATGGAGAAGTGTAGCCAGTCCTTTTTTCTCTCGCAGCTCTCCTACAAAACCGATGACTCTATTCCCTTTACTCAAACCCAGTGACTCTGCCAGAGCTTCATTTCTCTCCATCGGTCGGAAGCACTTTGTATCAACACCGTTGGGGATCAGGGTGATCTCCCGGTCAAGGAATGCTCTCGCCTTTGTTATCAAGGCACTTGCATTGGTCGTCACCGCGCCGGCGTTCTGAAGGGTGAACCACACATGCGAAAATCTGTCCGGGTCAAAGGGCGCACGCTCGATGTCATTGCCGCGAATGGAAACAACACTTGGCAGGTTAAGGTATCTTCCTGCATAGGCTGCAACAAATCCCGCCTGTGTCAGGGAATAGGCGTGAAGAAGATCAAAGGAGGATCGTTTGTGCGCAGCGGCAATCAGCTCAAGCCAGTCCACGAGAGTATCGTCGACACGCCGGTGCGGACCCAGCCGCGTGATGCTTACTCCGCGATGAGTGTGCGTTCGCGTTTCGGAGGGGGGCAGGCTGGCACTGGGACAGTACACATGCACCTGGTGTCCCGCGCCGGCCAGTAGACTGGCGATACGCTCGCTTGAGATTGCCAGCCCGCCGACGTCTGGTGTATACTTTTCAGAGAGGAGAGCGATATTCATGGCAGATCAATGTGAAATGATTATTGGTTATCTTGTCCCTCACCGCTGCGACAATCCTGCGCTCGGAACCTGTGTGAAATGCGGACGGGGCTTTTGCGATGAGCATACCGATCAAACCAAGGAGGGCAGGGTGTGCCTGGCCTGTCTGCAGGGGCTCGATCAACCGGTCGCTCTGCCGATCGCTGCCTCGACGTTTACCGCTGCCGAGCTTGAATCGTTCAACCGTGCCAGCATGCGGGATGATGATGACAGCAGTGATATGTTCTCCGACCTGAGCTGAGAACTTGTCCACGAAGGAAAAGCCTTTGTGGTTAATAAGGCCCGATCAATTCCCATATCTTTGCATTCTCTCCAATAAAATCGTCACACCGTCTGCAGGGACTCAGTGCAGGCGGGTGCATTTTTAAACGGATGCGCCGATAGGCCGCGCTTTCCCAAATCTCCTTGAAGGATTGACTTTTGATGTTTCCGACCGGTGGGATGCGCTCGCGGGTCATGCAGCAGACATACACATGGCCGTTGAAATCGATCAGGCTGTGTGTCCACGGCGCGTAGCAGGGATGCCGGTTATAGTAGCCGAACGCATATCGACCGGCGCGTCCCAGGCGGACCTCGGATTCTGTCCGCCCAAACGGGAACGCCTCCTCGTCCGAAACGATCAGCCCAAGTGCCAGGGCACGCTCGGCGATCCTGGGCCCGATCTCCTCATTGAACTTTTGAATGTCATTCTTCCGCATGGACAGGATCTCTCCACAATGGTCATCCACCGGGATGAGGTTGATCCCATCCGCACCGAGCTCGTGCGCCAGATCCGGAAGAGACTCGAGTGTGATGTAATTTGTGCGGCTGACGACCGTGTTGATGCGAATGCTCAGCTTGCCCTTGTGCCTGTAGCGTTGAAAGAGCTGGACTGCTCTGGTCGTGGCCTTGAATGCCCCTTCCACTCCGCGGATCTTTTCATGCATTTTCCGGCTCGGCGAGTCGATGGAGATGTTCACGCCTCGCAGGCCGCCTTCCACCAGCCGCTTGGCTTTGGCTTTGTCCACCAGCGTCCCGTTGGTTGTCATCGTGACTTTGATGCCCAGCGAGGAGGCCAGTTCCACGAACTCCGGGATCTGAGGTCTGAGCATGGGTTCTCCGCCGGAGATGTGAATTTTCTTTGTCCCCAATTCCCCGAGCTCACGGATGACTTCCATGAACCGCTTGGCTGGCACAGGTGACTCGCGTATCTCGCGCCAGTGATTGCACATCTCGCATTTCAGATTGCACCCGTAAAAGACCTTCATCTTTACATAAAGTGGTTTGAACGGATGCGCGTGCAAAACTGCATCACGCATCTCATCCTGGTTGGCTTCAATCTCGTCCCGGTTGTACATTTAAAATCCTATGCTATCATTGGCGAGCTTTACCCGGATACACAGCTTAAAAAGATCTTGCAATTGTATCACCCGCCATTCGATGAGATTAAAAGCCGATCTGACACTCCTGCTCGTTGCGTTCATCTGGGGAACGGCATTTGTCGCGCAGCGGGTCGCCGGGCTGCAGGGAAGTGTTTATCTTTTCAATGGTGCTAGGTATCTGCTGGCCGCGCTGGTGGTCCTGTTATTTGCCTCAAAGGCGCGGCAAAAGCCAGCTCCCAATTCTTCCCCTGCTCATCAAACCAGGTGGATGTTTGCAGCCGGTTTCTTTCTATTCCTGGGAAGCGCGATGCAGCAGGCCGGTCTCGTATACACGAGCGCCGGGAATGCAGGTTTTATTACCAGTCTTTATGTGATCCTGGTGCCGATCCTGTTATTCCTCTTCTGGGGCGAACGGTTCAATTGGATGTTGGTGGCTGCGGTGATCATGGCCGGGATGGGCGCGTTTCTGCTTTCGACCGGAGGTCATTTCCAGGTCCAGAAAGGTGACGCACTGGAGATGGCCGGCGCGCTTTTCTGGAGTTTCCACGTTATCATTCTGGGAAAGTACGCCTCGAAATATGAAGCCCTTTCCTTTTCCGTAGGACAGCTTTTGGTATGTGGACTGCTCAGCCTGGGCATCGGCATCTTTGTCGAGCCACTGCTCAGCTTCAACCCTGCCTTGCTGTTCGCGATCGCATTTACCGCCATCTTTTCCCTGGGGCTGTGCTATACGCTTCAGGTTTGGGCACAGAAGTTTACGCCTCCCACAGATGCAGCCTTGATCCTCAGCCTTGAATCTGTTTTTGCGGTACTCGCAGGCTGGCTTCTTTTACATGAAACATTATCGGGCATACAGATGATCGGTTGTGTGCTTATTTTTTGTGCTGTTCTCCTTTCGCAATTCAAGGATTGGAACCTTCAGGGTACAATTGACCCAGACCACTTAATCGAGAATCGATGACTGCCAAAGTTATTCTGAATCCATATTCGAATCGCTGGAATTCGCAAAAGCGCTGGCCCGAAGCCGAGGCGGCCCTGAAAGCCGCGGGCGTGGACTTTGAAGTGGCAGTGTCCCAATCCAAGGGCCAGATCGTGGACCTGGTGGAGCAGGCAGCCAGGCAGGGGTGCTCCCCGATTATCGTCGCCGGCGGTGACGGTTCCCTCGGAGATGCGGTCAACGGACTGGCGCGAGCCGCCAGCTCAGAAACGGAACAGCTGGGACCTTTTGGCATCATGCCCCTTGGTTCCGCCAACGATCTCGTTTACGCACTTGGCCTGCCGCTGGATCTAAATGAGGCCGCGCGCGTGATTGCAAGAGGCAAAACACGGCCCATGGACATGGGCCTCCTGAACGGGCGGTATTTCGCGAATAACTCCGGGGCTGGCCTGGAACCTTATGTGACCATCAAGCACGAAAAGATCCAATGGATTAAAGGCGCCATTCGCTACATTGTCGCAGCGGTGCAGGCGATCTTGGATAAGCCGGAATGGCATGGAAAGATCCAGTGGGATGATGGCAGCTATGATGGCCCGCTCTCTCTCATCTCGGTGGGGAATGGCCGGCGGACCGGCGGTTTTTTTATGACCCCGCATGCAGATCCCTTTGATGGCAGGCTCACGCTGGCATTTGGATACCGGGCCACACGGCGTGGATTGTTCCGGGCGCTGCCCAGGGCGTTCAATGAAGATAAGGGGAGTTATGTTGAACTGAAGGGAATGTACGAGATCCATTCCAAACGCGTTTCCATTCACCTCGATAAACCCTCGCCTGCCCATACCGACGGTGAGCTCCTGCCTCAATGGCTGCAGGATTTCGAGTACAAAATTCAACCGAAACGGATCAATGTAATCATCCCATAATATGACAAGCGAACTTTCATTCAAACCCCTCAAACGAAATCTATGGACAGACCTGGAGGAGTTGTTCGGTCCGCGGGGTGCCTGCGCGGGCTGCTGGTGCATGTTCTGGAAATTACGCGGCAAGGCTTTTGACGAATACAGGGGCTATGAGACGCGCCAGATGCACAAATCGATTGTGGATTCAGGGGTGTCCACTGGTCTGCTGGCCTACCTGCAAGGGGAAGTGGTCGGCTGGGTGGCAGTGGAACCGCGTTCGGCCTATCCGAGGCTGGCGCATTCCCGCGTCCTCAAGCCGGTCGATGACCAGCCGGTCTGGTCGGTGACCTGTTTCTTTGTGGCGAAACCCTTTCGTAAAAAGGGCATCACCGTCGAATTGTTGAAGGCTGCCGTGGAACAAGTCCGGGCACAGGGTGGCAGGATCGTAGAGGGGTATCCCGTGGAAACCGCTGAAACGTTGCCGGCTCCGTTTATTTATACCGGAACGGCCTCGGCGTACAAGCAGGCTGGTTTCAAGGAGGTCGCCCGCCGCTCCCCGACGCGTCCCATCTACCGCTTCATGATTGAATAAACATGGCATTCAAGGATATCCGCAAATCTCGCAAATGGTTAAGTCCACAGGAGATTCGCATCATTGCGGCCTTTCTCATTTTTCTGGCAGCGCTGCTGGCCTTAAATCTATACCTGGCAAACACCGTGACCGGCGGCGAATGGCTCCTCATGCGCTGGAATGTTGTGCGTTCCTTTATGGGGTTGGATGTGGATACCTCGGTGGGGGTAAAAGGCTGGCGCAGCATTTCAGAGGGCGAGGCTGTAACACAAAAACCCAGCAAGGCCGTCATACAGAGACAAAAACCGGATATTTATGGGGGATCGATCGCGCATCGGATTCAGCAGCTGGTGTATGGGCGTAATGCTTTTGCTACCGAATACAAGTATATTGTCAGCGATCCATTTCCCATCCTGTTGCTCTACACACCGCTCACGTTCCTGGGGACCTTCCCATTTGCGCGCGCCCTGTGGATGCTGATCGCCGAGGCGGCGCTGCTTGTCAGCGTCCTTTTCTCCTACCGGCTCTCCGAATGGGATCCGCCCCTGGGATTGAATATCGTTCTGATTGCCTTTGCACTTTTTGGCTTTTTCAGCCTGAACGCGCTGCTCACTGCTTCTCCTGCCATTCTCTTGAATCTGCTTTACCTGGGAATCCTGCTGGCACTCCGCTCCAACTCGGATGAGCTCGCTGGCGCCCTTTTATTCCTGGTTGCCTACCAGTGGGAATTGGGTGGTTTCTTCTTTCTATTCATCATCATTTTCATCCTTGCCAATCGCAGGTGGGGGGTGCTGGCCGGGTTTGGCATGGCGCTCATTATTTTTTTGATCATCTCCTTCCTGACCAATCCGGGCTGGGGACTTCCCTATTTCCGGGCAGCCCTTTCCAATCTGATCCAGGGACAGTACTTGAATCTTGGCTCCATCCTCAGCGGCTGGTTCCCGGAGATCCGTTTTTCGCTGGGGACAGTGATCTCGGTGGTAATGGTCGGCGTTGTATTGATTGAATCGATCGGCGCCATCCACGCACCATTTCGTCGCGTGGTGTGGGTGGCCTCCCTGGCTCTGGCCGCCATGCCGCTGGCCGGTCTGGCGATTTTTCCAGCCAACAATGTGGTCCTGATCCTGCCTCTGGTCCTGGTGACGTCCTTGATCTGGGAACGCTGGCCGCGAACGCGGCTCATCGCAGTGATACTGCTCTTCCTGGCAATGATTGCGGTTCCATATTATCTCTACTACCAGACACTGGTTGCCTATGAACCGTTTTATACTGAATTGCTTTATGTAATTCCATCTGTCGTCATGGTCGTGGCACTCTATTGGATGCGCTGGTGGGTGGTCCACGCGCCACGTGTCTGGGCGGACCGGATTGGGAATCCGAGATGAACTGGCGTCATTACCTCATTCTTTTTCTTGTTGGACTGCTCGTGCCCTTGGGGATCTCCCGTTTCCAGGCCATGCCAGGTTATATGGATGCCGACTATTACTTTGTCGGCGGCATCCAGCTGGCGGAGGGCAAGGGCTTTACCGAGCCCTATCTTTGGAATTACCTTGATAACCCAACGGGCCTGCCTCATCCTTCTCATACGTATTGGATGCCTCTCGCCTCGATCGTTTCCGCCATCGGGATGTGGATCACGGGCCAGTCGACATATGCCGCGGGACGTGCCTCGTTCATTCTCCTTTCCGCTTTTGTCCCGTTATTGACAGCGGCTCTCGCCTATAGCGTTTCGCGCCGGACTCTGCTGGCCATGGTCTCCGGCTTGTTATCCATCTTCTCTCTCTATTACACGGCCTTCATGCCTGTGCCCGATAACTACGCTTTATACATGTTGTTCGGCGCAGGCTTTCTTCTCCTGGCACCTCGCCGGGAGAAATGGATTCCGCTGGCGCTGGGTGCGCTGGCCGGCCTCCTAACTCTGGCGCGCAGCGACGGTCTGCTCTGGCTCGGTCTGGCGGGCCTGACGGTCATGTGGAAGGCGGCCGAGAGGGAGAACGGTTCCCGGCCTGCCTTCGGCGCCTGGTTCAAACGTATCCTCCCTGCCGGATTGATCGTCCTGGCCGGGTACTTCCTCATCATGGGCGGCTGGCATCTGCGCAACGAGAATTTATTTGGCTCCTTCATGACCCCCGGCGGCGGACGCCTGCTCTGGCTCGAGAACTACAACCAGACGTTTGCTTACCCGCCTGATACACTAACAAAAGAGGGCTTCCTTCAGGCAGGCTGGCATGCCGCCCTCCAGGATCGTCTCGCTGCCCTGAGCGCCAACGCAGGCAATACATTCGCCGCCCAGGGCGGGATCTTCCTGTTTCCATTTATTCTGATCGGTCTCTGGCTCCTACGCCATGACCTCCGAACGAAGATCGCAGTGACCGGCTGGCTGATCCTGTTCTTTGTGATGACGGCCATCTTTCCCTTTGCAGGCTCGCGCGGCAGTTTCTTCCATGCTGGTGCAGCCTTTCAACCCTACTGGTATGTCGCCGCGCCGCTCGGCTTGGACGCGGTCGTCAATTGGGCGCGCAGCCGAGGCAAATTCACCGACAGGAATGCGCCTGTCTTCTTTCAAGCCATCCTCATACTGCTTGCCGTCCTGATGACCGCCTACCTGGTTAACTACCGTGTCATTGCCAGCGGCTGGGCCAGGGACGATATGATTTATCCGAAAGTGGAGCAAAAGCTCCTTGCTAGCGGGATCGGAACACAGGACATCGTGATCGTCCGCAATCCACCGGGATATTTTCTTGCCTCGCGCCGCGAGTCCATCTCCCTTCCTTTTGGAGATGAGTCTACGATTCTGGCGGTGGCAAAGAGGTTCGGCGCCCGCTACCTGATCCTCGAAAGGGACGGCACCTTCGACAGCATCAAGGATCTCTACGACCAGCCTGAAAGCAATCCATCATTCACATACCTGGGAGAGGTGGACGGTGCACGTCTCTATCGAATCAAAACGGCAGATTGAGTCACGCCTGCTGATCGCGTTCGCCGCGCTGCTGGCGGTCCTTTTTTATCTGCTGGTCAGCGCCCGTACCTTTCGCATTGGCTTTCCATTGGATGACGCCTGGATCCACCTCACCTATGCCCGTAACTTTGCCGAGCATGCAGAATGGGCATTCCGCCCGGGCCAGAACTCAGCCGGCTCCACATCACCCCTCTGGACCATTTTGCTGTCCGTTGGATTCTTCCTCGACCTGGCTCCTTACATCTGGCCTTTTTTGCTTGGCTGGGTCATCCTGACCTTGCTTGGGATTCGTGGCGAGAGCGTGACCCGTCAGCTCGTTGGCACGTACAAGCCGCGCGTTCCCTGGGTGGGACTTTTCTTTGTCACGGTCTGGCACCTGACCTGGTCCGCTGTTTCCGGCATGGAGACGTTGCTGCATGGATTTATCATCTTCTATATCCTATCCATGCTGCTTGTGGATCCCCGCCGGTATCTGGCGCTTGGCTTTTTGACCGGCCTTAGCGTCTGGGTGCGCCCGGACGGCATCACGCTGCTGGGCCCTCTCATTCTTACCGCGTTGATGATCGAAACGAATCGTCGGGAAAGGAGCAACGCAATCGCCCGGATCCTGATCGGTTTTAGCGCTTTATTTGTTCCCTACCTGTTTTTTAATTTGGCCCTCTCCGGCAGTCCCTGGCCCAATACCTTCTATGCCAAGCAGGCGGAATATCAGTCATCCTGGTTATCGCTGGCGTTCCTGGTCAGGCTGAACAATTATCTGACGCCGGTACTGGCCAGTCCATTCATCGTTCTCCTGCCCGGCGTGGTGATGTGGATAATTGGACGGGTTCGTCTGCGCGATTGGGCGGCCCTCGCCTCACTGATCTGGTTCTTTGGGTACATCACCCTCTATTTCATGCGCCTGCCTGCCTACCAGCACGGTCGCTACATCATCCCGGCCTTTCCCATCCTGTATCTGTGGGCCATCCTTGGGATGGCGGAGTATGTGACCTCTAAAAAAGCAAATGAAATGATTGGACGGGCCTGGCCCATGCTCCTGGGTGTTCTTTGTATTCTCTTTAGCGTGATCGCTGCACAACAAAATGCCGCCGATGTACAGTGGGTCGAAACCGAAATGGTCGGGACGGCAAAGTGGATCCAGGAAAATCTTCCCCCGGATGCGCTGTTGGCAGTTCATGACATTGGCGCGATCGGCTATTTTGACGGGCATAGGATCATCGACCTCGCCGGGCTGGCCTCACCGAACATCGTGCCGTTCATTCGCGATCAGGCGCGCATCGCAGCTTATCTGGATCAGCAGGGTGTTGACTATCTTGTCACACTCCCGGCGTTTTATCCCACTCTGGTTTATCAAAAAGAAGTGGTCTATCCTGTCAACGGTTCCTGCCAACCGGCCTCCGATCAGTCGACCATGTGCGTTTATCGCTGGAAATGAGCCCCATAAGCTTATGAAACTGAAATGTAATCTACAGGTATGTAAATTGCCCGCATATCTCTCCTGTGCTATACTTTCTGGAAAGATTTCTTCAGGGAAGAATCATGAATGAGATAACACTAATAGTCGCAGACGATCATCCGATCTTTCGCCAGGGAGTAGTCGATACTCTTTCTCTGGAGAAGGACTTTCGCATACTTGCCCAGGCTGCGAACGGGGATGAAGCCATTGAATTTATTCGCTCCCTGAAACCCAGGGTGGCGGTCCTGGATGTCAATATGCCAGGCATGAATGGGCAGCAGGTGACGCATCAGGTGACCTCCGAGCACCTTCCGACGCGGGTGGTTTTACTGACCGGTTACGATGATATCGAGCAGGCCATCCATGCGGTACTGGCAGGCGCGGTGGGATACTGTGCCAAGGAGATCAGCCCCGATATCCTTGCCCAGACGGTACGTGCCGTCGCCGACGGAAAATATGCCGTTGCCGGGAACATCTTCACCCGTCGCGAGCTCGATCACTGGATCGATGAGCAGATGGATGGAGCCAGGCGCTCGTACAGCGAACCCGGATCCCCTTTCCATCCCCTGTCTGACCGTGAGATGGAGGTTCTCTCCTGCGTTGTGCGCGGCATGAGCAATAAGGAGATCGCCAGCCTTTTGGGTATCAGTCACCAGACGGTCAAGAATCACGTAACTTCGATCCTCCGCAAATTCGGAGTCGAAGATCGAACCCAGGCGGTTGTCTATGCTCTAAAACGAGGGTGGGTTAAACTGCAGAATGATCAAGTTAAGAATCAGGAGTAGTTTACATGGCAGCTAATATTTTTGCCTCGCCCGACGGTGGGTTGGATTTTGGAGTCGAAATGGAAGAGACCGAAAAGGCGCTGCGTGAGATCACATTGATGATCGAGCAGAGCCAGGGTGAAGTTTCGAAGCTCACACAGCGTAATGCAGCCATTACCACTCATCTCCAGCAGATGCAAAATCAGCTCGATAAGATGTCACCGGGCGAAGTCCGCAGCGTATACGATTCTGCCCTGGATGCACAACAGCGCCTCCTGGTCATGCGCGGTCAGCTCGAAAAACTGCAGAATGAGAAACAGCATCTGGAGCGGTACAAATCCACGCTTGGCCAGGCAATCCATGCCCCCGGCTCTCTCTCCACAGCCTCTTTACCCGCCGGGAGTACGCGGAATCCCTTTGCCAGCGTGGAAATGCTTGTCAACGCACAGGAAACAGAACGTCAGCGCCTGTCAAGGCAGATTCACGACGGCCCGGCGCAGGCCCTCTCCAATTTCATCCTTCAAACCGAGATCGCCATGCGCCTGATGGATGTCGACGCCTCACAGGCGCGCGAGGAGCTGACGAACTTAAAAGCCTCGGCGATGGGCACCTTTCAGAAGGTCAGAAACTTCATCTTCGAGTTACGTCCCATGATGCTGGACGATCTGGGCCTTGTCCCAACCGTGCGCAGGTATGCCGATGCCTTCAAGGAACAGACCGGATTAGATATCAATGTGACGGTGACGGGGAACGAACGGCGTCTGGAGCCCTACGTGGAAGTGATGCTGTTTCGCGCGATCCAGGAGTTACTGGGGAATACAGCCCGGCATGCCCAGGCGACCATGGTAAAAATCCTGCTTGACATGGGCCAGGAGCGCGTACGGGTCAGTGTGGACGACAACGGCAAAGGCTTCGACCCGGAAGTCCTGCAGCAGGGCAATAACTTGGGCCTTCGTCTGATCCGCGAGCGGGCAGAAATGCTTGGCGGCAACTTTGAAGTGGATAGCACGGTCGGGAAAGGAACAAGAGTCTCTTTTGCGGTCCCGGCGCGTTCCTGACAGATGATCATAAATCAGTGTATACAAAGAGCGACTCCAGGTCATGAGTCGAAGTCGAATATGCATAAAGTCAGTCCTCAGGGAGGTATTTTTGAGTTTATATTCTCAATTCTGAGTAAATTTGAGGCATTTTGTAACCACCTAAGGAAAATGACGTCCTGTGTAGGTAGGCAGGACCTTACTTTTTTATCAATTTGAAATTATTGAACATGAGTTATACTATATAATGCTCATTGCTTAGACCCTGCTTAATTGCAGAGAACGCAAGAGAGGAGATAAATTTCATGCGTCGCGGACGACTTCTTATCTTTGTTGTATTGATTGTGGTGGTAGGCTTGGCTTTACTTGCACTTTTGTACACTCAGTTTGGCTCCCCAACTCCTCAACCAACACAAGCTGCTTTAACCGAGGTTTTTTACGCTGCTCAGAATATTCCACAGGGAACCACCATTACTGCGGAAATGCTTGGTAAATTCTCCATCCCACCGGCAAATGTTTCTGAAGTAATGTTCACTGCCAATGAAGAGAGTTCCCTGGTTGGACAGACAGCCCGCTTCACTCTTGATCAAGGCACGCTGATCACTTCCTCCATGGTGGGCTCCGGACCTGTGGAGATATCGGGTCCGTCCTGGGCCGTTCAGATCCCCTCCGGCATGGTCGCAGCGACCATCCCGACGAACCGGCTGGCATTGGGTGGGTTTGCCGTGAATGACGGTGCACACGTCAATGTGAACGCTTGTATGCTGTTCGTGGATGTTGACCCAGCCTTCCAGGCCGCGCTGCCGAATTACACGTCAGTGTTGACCGGAACCGGTTTCAAGCAAGGTGAGCTGCCAGTGCTTTCTGTCGGTGCGACAACGGGCGAGCTTCCCTCACGCCAGGGTCGGATCGAGCTTGATCCAACACTACAACAGCCGTTCTATACGGTGCCCTCCGAGACGCAGCGGCCGCGCCTGGTTTGCCAGACCATCCTTCAGGACGTGGTTGTGATGAAGCTTGGAAACTTTGCCCTCACATCCGCAGCCCCTGCGGAGCCGAATTCGACTCCCTCGCCGGCGCAGGTCCAGCAACAGACTTCACCTGACCTGGTTACCCTGATGGTCACACCGCAGGATTCGATCTCCTTAAACTATTTCGTATACAGCGGTGCCATGCTGAATCTGTCTCTCCGGAACCCGAACGATGTTTCCCGCTTCTCTGCGGAATCGGCTACTCTTACAAGTCTGCTGACTCAATACAACATTTCATTGCCATCCAAGCTGCCGTATGCGACGCAGCCAAGGCTTGATGTTCTCAGTCAGCCACTTTTACCGAATGATGTTGTAACTGTTCAGCCTCAACAATAGTCGCACTTAATTTATTCGATAGAGGTAGTACTGCATATGCCTGACGGCAATAAAATTAGAGTTGTTATTGTAGACGATGTTTCCGAAACAAGGGAAAATGTCAGGAAACTGCTGCAATTTGAATCGGATGTCGATGTTGTTGGTTTAGCCCGTACCGGCAAGGAGGCTATCCAGATATCCCAGGAATTAAATCCTGATGTGGTCCTGATGGATATCAATATGCCTGATATGGACGGAATTGCTGCAACAGAGGCGATACGATCTCGGCAGCCGGCTGTGCAGGTGGTTATTCTGTCCGTTCAGGGCGACCAAAACTATATGCGCAGGGCGATGCTGGCCGGTGCCCGGGATTTTCTAACGAAACCTCCGATGGGGGATGAGTTGATCTCGGCAATTCGCCGGGCAGGCGGCATGGCCCAGGCTGAACGCTCGAAAAGTGTGCAGGTTCAGCCTGTTCCTGCTGCTGGAAATCTGGGCATCCTGTCGGGTTACAGCGCGCCTCAGGGAAAGATCGTTACAGTCTATAGTCCCAAGGGAGGCACCGGCTGTACGACCATTGCCGTCAACCTGGCTCTTACCTTGCACAATGAGGACACGCGCGTCGCTCTTGTGGATGCAAACCTGCAGTATGGCGACGTGGCTGTCTTTGTGAACGAACAGGGCAAGAACACGATTGTCGACCTCTCGCCCCGGGCTGAGGAGCTCGACCCTGAGATCGTTGAGGAGGTGATGCTCAAGCATTCCTCTTCCGGCATCCACATACTGGCAGCACCGAGTCGTCCGGAATATGCTGAAAAGGTATCGAGCGGCCAATTCACAAAGGTATTGGAATACTTAAAGCAGATCTATGCCTACGTGGTGATCGATACCTCGTCCTTCCTGAACGATGTTACTTTGGCGGCCATTGATATGAGCGACCTGATCGTGCTTGTAAGCACGCAGGATATTCCCTCCATCAAGAACTGCCGTCTTTTCCTGGACCTGTCGCAAACGCTCGGAATGGATCGTGAGCGCATCCTGTTTGCCATGAACCGGTACGATAAACGGATCAATATCACACCGGAGCGCGTGGCCGAGAACCTCAAACAGGAAGTCTCATCAGTGATTCCCCTTGATGAAGCGACAGTCATGAAGGCGGTGAATCGCGGTGTACCGTTTGTCCTGGAGAGTCGGAATTCAGCTGCCTCGCGTGGGATTCTCTCCCTTGCGGAAAGCGTCCGGGCCCGAATTGCCATGCAGGAATCCGCGGATGCGCCAAACCGGTTCGGTAAACGGTAAGTCTTATTGTTAAATTCATTATGATTAGGAGATGAGGAAAGATGTCTCTTTTAAAACGTATAGAAAAAGGACAGAGCGGCAACAATTCGTCGGGTTCGCCCGCGGATGGTCAAAGCACCGATGGTTCGCGACTTTCATCACTCCAGGCACGCCGGGTGAATGCACCTACAACATCGCCACAGGCTGGCTCTTATTTTGATCTGAAGACCCGCGTACAGAACAAGCTCCTCTCCGAGCTGGATCCTTCCATGGATGTCACCCGGACTGAGGAAGTCAGGCGCACGATCCAGGATCTCTTTGAGCAGATCCTGGCAGAGGAAAATATCGTCCTTTCCCGCCCAGAACGCGCCCGCCTCTTCGAGCAGATCGCAGCAGAGATTTTGGGATTTGGCCCCCTGCAGCCGTTGCTTGAGGACGACACGATCACTGAAATCATGGTGAATGGCCCCAAGAATGTCTACGTGGAACGCAAGGGGAAAGTCCATCGGGTGCCTGTTACCTTCGAGAACAACGATCACGTCATGCGCATTATCGATCGTATCGTGGCGCCGCTGGGAAGAAGAATCGACGAGTCCAGTCCGTATGTAGATGCCCGTCTGCAGGATGGTTCCCGCGTCAACGCAGTCATCCCTCCCATCTCCCTTGTTGGACCTACGCTTACCATCCGTAAGTTTTCCAGGAACCCAATTACCGTTGAGCAGCTCATTCAATTTGGCTCGATCAGTCCGGAGGCCATCCAATTCCTCAAGGCCTGCGTTGAGGCCCGTTTGAACATTTTGATTTCCGGCGGAACCGGTTCGGGGAAGACTACCTTTCTGAACATCTTGTCCGGTTTTATTCCCAATGACGAGCGGATTATCACGATTGAGAATGCGGCCGAATTGCAACTGCGCCAGGAACATGTGGTGACACTGGAGTCACGCCCACCCAATATCGAAGGGCGCGGCGAGATCACCATCCGTGATCTGGTCATCAACTCCCTTCGTATGCGTCCCGAACGGATCATTGTGGGCTAATGCCGCGGCGGCGAAACACTGGACATGCTGCAGGCCATGAACACCGGCCACGATGGTTCCATGAC
>JBLMZU010000507.1:0-3749 GCA_050258995.1 Bacteroidota bacterium | reverse complement strand
GATATCTGGGTAGCCGTCATGATGGCGGAGGAGCACCAGCTTACACCAGTCGACCGGTCCCACGCTCTCCGCGCTGCGATCGTTGTCGGATTTTCTGCGGTAATTGGTTCCTTGATCCCTCTTATACCCTTCATATTATTGCCTGTATCAACCAGCATCTGTGTGTCCATTCTTGTGACCGCGCTGGTTCTTTTTGCCGTTGGGGCCTACAAAGCGCGGACTACTGTCGGGCGCCCATGGAAGAGTGGAATGGAAATGGCCGTGATCGGTACGGTCAGCGCCATGGCTGGCTATGCCATTGGCCTGCTTTTGAAAGTGCCAACAACTCCCTAGTAAACGCCTGTTTTATTTACGAAGGAAGGAACATCATGACAACCGAAAACTGGTATCTCAAAAACAAACCCCGCATCATGCGCGAGATCAAGTTCGCAATTCCTCATTACCGAAGATTTATTGCACAAGCTTACGGAAAGGACACAGCGGAAGCTGTCGTTGCAGAAACGATCCAACGATTCGAGACTTTGTTACCAGGGATCCCGTATATTGGCGGCGGTGAAAATATCCTGACCGAGAACCTCTATCTCTCTGCAGCCATGCTGGCGATGTACCAGTCCCTCCAGGTGCGCGGAAAAACGGTCGAGGAAACTGCCCGCCTGATTTATTTGGGAACATCCTCTTTATACAACGGTTTCCCTTACCGGTTGCTGCTCCGCTGGCAGGGAAGAAAGCTTTTCAGCCAGAAAAGGATCGAACAGCGTCGGCGTGCTGCAGCGATCAGTCAGCAAAGGCTTTTTCCCGATGATTGGGTTTTTGAGATCGTCCAGGGAGATGGACTTACTTTTGAGTTCGGCGTGGACTACACCGAATGCGGAATCGTTAAATACCTGACCCGGCAGGGAGCACCTGAGCTGGCTCCCTATCTGTGCTGGCTCGATTATCCCATGTGTGCTGCAATGCAGGTGAAGCTGGTCCGCACCGAGACGATTGCCCAGGGCTGCGAGAGATGCAACTTCCGTTTCGGCCGCGGGCAGGCCGTGCAGGTTGTACCGGATTTTGTAAAAAATTGATTGGAGGAACCGTAACGCTATGGATAATAAACTTGAACAAGCCATGCTTCAAGGTCTGACCGAACAGGAGGCTCGGGAGCGGCTGGCCGTGGATGGATACAACGAGCTGCCCAATGCAAAGAAGCGCAACTTCTTCCATATCCTGCTGGAGGTGCTGGGCGAGCCGATGTTCCTCATGCTGATTGCCTGTGGCGTGCTCTACCTCTTCCTGGGCGACCAGGAGGAAGCGATGATGCTGATGGGCTTTGTGATTGTCATCATCGGCATCACGTTTTACCAGGAGCAAAAGACCGAGCGCGCCCTGGACGCTCTGCGCGACCTTTCGAGCCCGCGTGCCCTGGTCATCCGGGATGGAAAGCAGCAGCGTATTGCCGGGCGGGAGGTTGTCCGGGACGATATCGTCTTGATCGCGGAGGGCGACCGGGTCCCGGCAGATGCGGTCCTGATAACGGGATCCAATGTCAGTGTGGACGAATCCCTGCTGACCGGCGAGTCGGTCCCAGTCCGGAAGATCGCCTGGGATGGACAGCTTGAGCTGGGACGCCCCGGTGGCGACGACCAGCCGTTTCTCTATTCCGGATCCATGGTGGTGAAGGGCCAGGGTGTGACCCAGATCCGCACCACAGGGAGCCGCACCGAAATCGGCAAGATCGGCAAGGCGCTTCAGATCCTGGAGCCGGAAGATACCAACCTGCAGCAGCAGATCCGCAAAATCGTGCGCAATTTTGCCATTATCGGCCTGGCGATGTGCGTATTGGTTGTCATCGTGTATGGCCTGACCCGCAGTGACTGGCTGCATGGATTCCTGGCCGGCATCACACTGGCCATGGCTACCCTGCCCGAGGAATTTCCGGTCGTGCTTACCATCTTCCTTGCCCTGGGTGCCTGGCGCATCTCCCAGCGGCATGTACTGACGCGGCGTGTCCCCGCCGTGGAAATGCTGGGCGCAGCGACCGTATTATGCACCGACAAAACGGGCACGCTCACCCAGAATCGCATGACCGTGACGCACCTGATGAAGAACAATGAGATTTTGGAAGTCGGATTGAAACAACGCACACTGCCGGAGTTGTTCCATGAACTGGTGGAGTTCGGCATCCTGGCAACCCCGCCGGATCCGTTCGATCCCATGGAAAAAGCGATCCAGGAATTGGGCGGACGCACGCTGGTAAATACAGAGCACCTGCATGCCGACTGGGCACTGATGCGCGAGTATCCGCTCTCTGAAAAACTGCTGGCCATGTCGGACGTCTGGCGGTCCACCAGCCGCGAGTCATTTGTGATCGCTGCGAAAGGCGCACCCGAAGCAATTGCGGACCTGTGCCATTTCGATGCGGATCAAATGCATGAACTCGGCTGCCAGATCAATCAGATGGCAGACCAGGGCCTGCGCGTGCTGGGTGTGGCAAAGGCTGAATTCACCACCGTCGATCTGCCCGAAGAGCAGCATGAGTTTGATTTCAAGTTTATCGGTCTGCTGGGACTGGCTGATCCCATACGTCCCGAGGTGCCGCGGGCGGTCAGGGAATGTTATGACGCCGGTATCCGGGTCATCATGATCACGGGCGATTATCCCGGCACCGCCCGCAATATTGCCCGGCAGATCGGCTTGAAGCCGGACAATGAGATCATCACCGGGGCCGAACTGGATGCGATGAGCGATGAAACCTTGCGGGAACGGATCAAGACCACCTGCATCTTTGCCCGGGCAGTGCCCGAACAAAAACTGCGCATCGTCGCTGCACTCAAAGCCAACGGTGAGGTGGTGGCCATGACCGGCGACGGTGTGAATGATGCCCCGGCGCTCAAGGCCGCCCACATCGGGATTGCCATGGGCGGGCGCGGCACTGACGTGGCGCGCGAATCTGCTGCACTGGTCCTGGTGGATGATGACTTCGCCTCCATCGTGGCCGCGGTGCGTATGGGACGCCGGATTTACGACAATCTCAAAAAGGCGATGGTCTTTATTTTTGCAGTTCACATCCCGATCGCCGGCATGTCGATGATCCCGGTCTTCTTCAATCTGCCGCTCGCGCTCCTGCCCATCCAGGTGCTTTTCCTGGAGCTGATCATTGACCCGGCCTGCTCCGTCGTTTTCGAAATGGAGGACGATGAGCCTGGCATCATGGATCGTCCACCCCGCAAGTTGCAGTCGCCGATCTTTGGGCGGCCCATGATTCTCTCCGGCCTGATTCAGGGCATTGGCATCCTGGCAGTGGTTGCCGCCGTTTATCTTTTCGCGCTCAACCAGAACCTGGGTGAAAGCGAAGCCCGCATGTTTGCCTTTGTCACACTGGTCATCGGTGACCTGGGGCTGATCTTTGCCAATCGCTCACAGAAACTGACCATTCTTCAGTCCATTCGCATCCCCAATAAGGCGCTCTGGTGGGTCAGCGGCGGCGCACTATTTTTCCTGGTCCTGGTCCTGGCCGTTGCGCCGATCCGGGATTTATTCCAGTTTGCCCCTGTACACCGCTGGGAAATGGCGCTTTTGCTTTTCAGCGGTTTGGCATGCGTTTTGGTCGCAGAGAGTGTCAAGCTTAAGGGCTTCCAGAAGCTGATCAACCGGGGAGAGGAATAGAAAGGGGCTGCGAACATGCGCAAGAATCAAACGAGCCTGACCGCCACAGGGATCGCCGTGATGCGCGCCGTGGAAAGTGAAAAGCCCGATGGCGAGCGGAT
>JBLMZU010000506.1:0-13938 GCA_050258995.1 Bacteroidota bacterium | reverse complement strand
CAGGTTTCTTTACAAAAGAAAATGGGGGGTGGACCAGGGCGAGAATGAGTCCTCGTTGATCCGGGACTTTTTCCTGATCGGCTCGTTCCTGATCCTTTGTGCCGTCATACCGGTTATCTTTTCGGGAAGACAGGTGGATCTTTTCGACACGTATAAGAGCTACGGGCTTCATCCGATCCCGGGCGTGATCCTGTTCATCACCGCAGTTGTGCTCATGCTGCAGCCCAAATTCCGGGTGTGGATCGTGATTGCCCTGCTTGGCATTTCGGTGTCCACCCAGGTCCTGAATGGGTATGACTGGGCCAGATACTGGGAGTACCAGCGCCAGATGTGGTGGCAGTTCACTTGGCGCGCGCCGGATGTGAAGAATGACACCGTGGTGATGACCTACAGCACGGATGGCTACAACCCGCAGCAGGACTACGAGATCTGGGGTCCCCTGAACCTGATCTATCGCCCGGACCCCGCGGCGGCGCCTTCCATCCAGGCTGAAGTCCTCAACTCAGATACGACCTATGACATCCTGAAAAAGAGAGTCCAGGACCGCTATGTTCGCGACATTCCCCTTCACCTGGATTTCAACAATCTGCTGTTGATCAGTATCTCGCCTCTTTCCTCCTGCCTGCACGTCATCGATGGAACCATGCCGGTGTATTCAAACTCGGAATCGTTGATCACCGAACAGGTGGGGGCGTATTCCCATCTCGATCGCATCGTTCCCACCGGGGAGGCTCCTGTTCCCCCAGCTTCCATCTTTGAGAGCGAGCCAGCTCATGACTGGTGTTACTACTATCAGAAAGCCTCCCTTGCCCGGCAAAAGGGCGACTGGCAGGAGATTGGCAAACTCTATAAGCAGGTCAATGCGTTAAGTCTCAATACCGACGATACATCTGAGCTGATTCCCTTTTTGGAAGGTCTTGTCAACCTGGGCAGATATGATGATGCCCGGACCTTGTATAAAAGGAACATCAAGGGAAGCGCCGAAACGCGCCTCGCGGCCTGTCAGGCGCTGGCCAGGGATCCGGGCTACCCCGCAACGTTTGGCTACAATTACGAGATGATCTATCAGATCCTGTGCAAGGAATGAGGGCAAAGGTTATTTTGAGATCTTTTGGACGAGACCGGTCTTTTGAGAGTTGCAGGCCGCCAGCGCAAGCTTTAAAGCCATGATCCCATCCTCGAGGGTACAGACCGGTTCGGACTCCCCGCGAACGATCCCGATAAAGTGACGCGTTTGCGCCAGGAAGAGCTGGTTTCGCTCAAAACCCTCGGGCGCAGGAAATAAGTCCAGAACGGGGACAGGCGGCTGGTCGGAGAAGGAACCGAAGGGCGCAGGCATTTGCTGGAAGTGCAGGACTGCGTCGGCGTTGTCCCAGCGCAGGGTTCCCTTCGTCCCAACGATCTCCAGACGGTGGACCGGCGGGCGCTGGAAATAATTGACGTGGACACTGCCCACGGCGCCATCGGCAAACTTCAAGCCGATCTCTGCCACATCTTCAACATCCAGCTCCAACGAGGAAATGTGGCCGTTGAACGACCAGAGTGACTCCACATCTCCAAGCAGATACCGCAAATAGTCCAGCGGATGCGTCAGCGTGACGATGACCCCGCCGCCGAGATCGGCGCGGGCCGCGTAGCTTTTGCGATAATCCTCCCACGGATGCCACTGCGGCAGGTATTCCCCCCAGTGGGCATGGACGGTCAAAACTTTGCCAAGCGCGTTCGAGCGAATGAGCTCGCGTGCCTTGTTCAACGTGGGATGGTAGCGGAACTGAAAACCGACCAGGATCCGGCTGCCGCTTGTCCGCGCTGCATTCTGCAGAAGATCGAGCCGCTCGAGTGAATGGGAAACAGGCTTTTCCAGCAGGATGTGGCAGCCTGCCTGCGCCGCCGGGATCGCCACATCCAGATGCATGGAGGTCGGGTTTGCAACGATCACGGCCTCCGGCTTGTGCCTGTTCAGTGCCTCGTCCAGGTCTGTTTCGACGGGATATCCGGCAAGCTCGTCATCCGGCAGGGTAGCCTTGCGGGTGCGCAGGAGAACGATGTCCTTCTCCCCCAGCGCAATGAGATTGCGGAAGTGCCTTCTTCCAATGGAGCCGAGGCCGGCGATGAGAAATTTCATAATACCTTCTTTCCCGCGAAGCGTCACAACCTGAGACAAAGGCAAATCCTAAGCTCTTAAACCCTCGTGTACTTTTGCATTCCTTTGTGGTTCAAATTTACCAGTTCAAATCCTGCTCATAGCCCCACTTGATCAACATAGCCCCGGCAACTTCCTTGAACAGGGATTTATCGCGCCCGGTAAAGAGCCTCTGCCAGTTGCCGGCCTGTCCCTTGGGCAGGAAGGAGGCGATGCCTTCATTGCGCTGGGCCTGCCATTCTTCATCCGGATTGCTTCCCATTTCGCTTTTGACTGCTTCGACGAGTGACCCGGTGATATCTGTGACGCCCAGAAATCGCCAGAGCTTTGTTAATTCAAAAAACGGCTTGTTGAGCAGGTCCTCGTATCGCATGCCGAAGTAGTTTTCCCCAAATAATTTGCCACCTTCGTCCTCCGTCTCCTGCAAATTCTTCACCCAGCCTGTTGCCACGCGACGGATAAAGGCTTCGGTGAAAATGGAACGCGTGCCGTTCGTGAACGGGGTCTGGTCCTTTCGCAAATCCCTGATAATCCGTTTGTCCTCGGCGCTCAGGAACTTTGACTCTTCCACAAAATTGCGGAAGCGCTCGGAGATCAGCACGTCCCGTCCATCGCGGACGATGTAGACCAATTTTGCATCGGGATAGATCGAGTGCATGTCGCGCACGGCCTGGCCGTGGATCGTGGACGAGGGGCTTTTATCCCCGACGATCCGCTTGCCTTCCCGGGCGGCATCCCGCTCCATAATGAAATCCGCCGCGGACCGCAGGACGAGCGGCGACAGGTCGCGTCCCTGGTTCCAGCGGTTGGACTTGCGGGACAGCCATTCCTCTGCCTCGGGTGTGTTCACCAGGGACTTGAGCAGCGGCTGGCGCGTGAAGAAGTGGGCCTGGTAGTTGCAGTGCACCTCCGGGTGCAGGCGGGCGAGGCGCATGAGCAGCGTGGTTCCTGACCGGGCATGACCGAAGATGAAAAACTTTTCGCGCGGAAAGAACTGCTTGATCTCGGCCACTTCCTCAGCCGTGATCGCCGGGATGGGGTTGCGCTTTTTTCTTTTTGGATCGCCCTTGAGCAGGATGCGGGCGGCGGATTTGAAGCGGGAAAGCATGAGTGGGAGTACTCCAGATTATTTCTTCCAGTTTAACATGATCAAGCCTGCCAGACAGACCAAAATTCCCAGGATATTGACCCACGAGATATCGTCCTTGAAATGGAAGATCGCCACCGGGACCAGGATCAGCGAGGCCACCACATTGACCAGCACGGCAGCGATCCCCAGGTTCCAGCCCGAGCGATACGTGAGCAGGAAGCCGAACTCTATTCCGACAATGGCAACGGCCAGCCCGATGCTGGCCCAGTTGAGCTTTTTCAGCTCGGCAGTCAGTCCATTTTCGATGGGGAAGAAGATAAAGGTCAACAGGACGATCCCAAAGGCAACGGCGTATGTCACCAGGAGCGAGACGGTAAAGTTCACATTCGAGGGCGTGCTCTTGGCGGTAAAGTGATAGAGCGCACTGGAACAGATGGCGAGGGTAATGGAAAAGTAAAAGAGGAACATGGATTTCTTCATTTTGGAATAAGAAATTCTAACCGCGAAGACGCAGGGTAAGGGTGTCTCTTTTTTATTCTTCCCTGCGCTCTCAGGGTCTGTGTGACGAGTTGAGGACATCCAAAATATATGCCGCCGTTCGTCTGCCGGATGTCCCATCGGTGAACGTGATCTCGTCCTCGATAAATTTTCTGCGTTCCGCCGCGTCGAGCGCAGGATCCTTGAGATAGAGATTGATCACGTCGCAAAGCTCCTTCTCGTTGCCGGCCACCCGTCCTGCCCTGGCATCCCGGAAGCGCTTATGCGTGGGCCAGTTGCCGATCTCCTTCAGCGACAGGGAGAATTTCTTCGGCTTGTTCCACCCGCCGGGGATGTCGATCACCGCCGCGACGATCGGCGTGTCGTGGACGGCGGTCTCGACGACCATGGTCGAATACACGGTGACCAGGACGTCCGAATGGGCCATCATGGAGGATTTCTCGTCCATGTCCTCGCCGCCGTAATAGCCGAGCGAGCCGCCCATGGCAACCGGCTTGACCACGTGGACGTTGGGATACTGCTTTTCCAGTGCAAAAATCCGCTCGCGTTCCTCGGCGAAGATCCGGGGCTTGTCCTGGAAATGACTCGGGTGCAGGCGGACCAATAACTGTGAAGGCGCAGACAGGGCATCGGAGGAGACCAGCCTTGCCAGGGCCTCCACGTTGGGATAGTTCGGTGCAAAATGGACGAACGAGCAGGCATAGGAGACCAGCTTGCGATCCGGGTCCAGCTGATGCAGCCTGAAGTACTCCTCCTTTGATAACTGCCATTGCTTCCGAAAGTAACCATCGTAGGAGGGGATGCCGCCGATATGCACGCGTGCCGGGTCCCAGTCCGAGCCGAGGACCAGCTCATCCTTCTGCAGCTGCGACCAGCAGGTGGCGTAGTCCATCGGGGCGCCGCGGATGGCGTAGCTGGACGGATTGTCCCAGCCGACGATCGCGGCCATGGCCGGGACGTTATGCAGAGTCGCCTCCCGCAGCAGGTAACGGTCCAGGCGCCAGCCTGCCGTCGAAGCGATGACCAGATCGGGCTTGTGCGTCGCGAATAGATCGGCATACAGGTTCGGCTGGGGAATGAAGCGGAGCTGATAGCGGACAAGAAAACGGCGGGCAGAAGCGAACGTCCGCAGGAGCAGAATGGCGAGCGCGGCCGGAATCCAGACCCCGATCCGGAACTTCCAGCCGTTCTCGGCCCAGACTTCCCAGATATGGCTGTCCATGGCTTCGTCGTTGATGCGCCACGAACCGCCGACGCGCCGTAGGTAGGCGAGCAGCCACTGCAAGCGCGGCTTCACATTGCCTGCATAGGCGTTGGCCTCCTTCAGCCGCAAACCCTCGAAGGTTAGGCCGGGACGGGCAAAGCGCTGTGCGATGCGATCCCTGGTCTCATCATCGGTGAGCAGGACAACTTCAACACCTGCCTCCAGCAGGGCCGGGACCACGTCGCTCTGTAGAAAATAGATGATTGCCATACCGTGGTCGGCGGAGATGAAAATCTTTTTGGACATTATTCGCAGCTATTCTTCCTTTTCTGTCTTCCTCACGAAGCTCCCACACAGGACATGGGTGGATGATGCAACGCATTTTCCTGATCGGAATAAACGGACACATCGGGTAACAAATTATACTGCCCGCCAAAATACTCGTTGAAAATGATGCGAAAAGTGTTCACCGGCGTCACCGTGGCGTATAACTGCTTTCCCCCATCCTCCGGAAGATAGTATGCATTCAGGATCTTGACCCGGTCCGCATTTTCGAAATAGCTGTGATCGCTTTGCAGCACGATGATCGGTGCCGGTTTCGATTTGGCGAGGATGGTCTTTATGATCCCGATGAGGCGCATATCGGCAAAACGGATCTGCTCCCGGTAGCCGGCGCCTCCCTGCTGAAGGGAGGGATTAAAGCTGCCATCCCGATTGAAGACATAGGGCTGATGAGTAATGTACAGATGAGCGTAAACAAATTTTTTCCCGGGTTGATCCGGCAGTTTTTCCAGGGCATCGAGGGCGAACACGTTCTGCAGATACTGCCGATGCTCGCGGCTTTCCGCCGAGTTCCCCACCGCGATCCACGCTGCGAGGGCAGGTGAGATCCTGATCCCGCGATTTCGCTCGAGATAGTCCATCAGGGGGCGTGCCAGGGTCGTCTTCAGAAAGAGATACTGGAAGTTCAACGAGGCCTGCTCGTTCAGGACGGAGGCATCCTTGTAATAGTCATAGTAATAAGTCCCGTTCGGGAAGTCGAGCAGGGGATAGAGGCTCTTAAATGTAGCCAGGCGATAGCCGAGCTCTTTAAACTGTCTCATCACCAGGTTATTCTGGAGATAAGGCTCATATTTTGGCTTGTCATCGAAATAACCCAGGCCCATGGCATCCAGATAGTTCATGTTCAGGGTTGCAGTCATGGACCGCAGGGTATTATCGTAGTTGCTCTGGGCGCAATCCGGGATATAAAATCCCAGCTTCTTTAATTCGGCTGTGAAATTACTGGTATCCAGGCCCAACTGTTCCTGTAACACGTCCTGGCGGCTGTAGGCATCCACCAGGATATAGTAGACATCGCGATTTACTGCGTTGGATGACGCCTCACTCTGCACTGAAGCCACTGGTTCTTTTGACGTTACGCCCGAATGCCTGAGTTGAATCAGGGGAAGCGTAAATTGTACAACCAGAAAGATCATCAGGAAGAGGGATATGGTGTTTAATATCTTGTCCAGGATGGGTTTCCTGGATCTCGAGAGCAGAACGAGCCCAAGGATGAAGAGAAGGAGCCAGATCGGGAGAAGAGTGCGACCGCGTCCCACGATCTCTCCAAAGAGACGGACATTCTGCGTCAGGTCATTCACATGCCCGTAGCTAAAGAACAACAAAAGGGTAAGGGTGGCTGGGGCGGCCGCCCTCCGCCAGGATCGAAAAACCAGATAAGAGACAGCGATCACAACCGCGGTCACGGCCACCGAAGTGATCAGTGCTTTTTGAAGAGCCGCCGGGACCGTCTCGCTGCGATTAATAACGTATAAAGTCAATACCGGGTAAAGACCAAACAGGATTGGATGAAATGGAAGGACTTCTTTTTTCTTGCTCTTGATTGTCATACGTAATTCAATCTCTTGGTTCCCGCGAGTCCCGGCTTCCCAATGTTAAAGTGTAAATGTTGTTCCTTCCGGATGGATGCGATTCTCGCCCTCGCTTCTTAAAGGAATTTATAAAATCCGATGCAGATAGGAAAGAACGAAAAACAAAACAGAAATATTCAGGGAATGGATCAACGCACCGTTCCCTGCCATCTCAATAACATCGTTCAGAGGCATGAGAAGGACCTCCACTGCCTCACGGTCGTGAAGGCTCTGTTGCCCTGTTCGCTCGACATCGAGGGCCAGGAAGGAGTAAATATGATTCCTATAGATGGCAGGATTGGGCGAACTGCAGCTTAATTCGAGCAATGTATCAGCGGCATAGCCTGTCTCTTCCATCAACTCGCGTTTTGCGGCTTCCAGGGGGCTTTCACCTTCGTCCACCGAACCGCCCGGCAGCTCCAATATCGCTTTCTGAGCACCATGGCGATATTGACGGATCAAAACAACTTCCTGTTCCCTGGTGACTGCAAAAATCAGGACCTCATCGTTATATTCCAGCAGCTGACAGTCGAGAGCTTGGCCATTGGGCAGCTCACAGCGATCCACTCGAATGGATGGCTGCAGGTAGTTTGTTTCCAGCACCTTCCAGGGTTTGATCGTCATGGCAATTCCTGCCGTTATGAGTAATACCAGGTGAAAATCTTGTTATAGACGGCCAGCAGGATTTTCTTAATGGGTCCAGACTCCAGCAGGCGGCGTTTCATACCTGGTTTTCCTCGTTTTCCTTTTACAGCGTCCTTTCCCAGTTCCCCGCGCAAATAGCCCAGGGTGTTGGACAGATTCATTGCCAGCGGGTCCGGGACCATCAACCGCAGCAATCCGGCGTCGTTCATACGCCTGTCGAGCTGGCGGACCTGGCCCATGGGCTTGTCCATGTCGAAGGGCAGGAACTGCTGCAGCGTGGACTTGTAGGCCGTGAACTGCCAGTGCGAGGCGCCGGCCATGGCGGTCAGGCCGTTGTACTGGATGCGCCAGTCCCTTGTTTCGGCATAGACCTTTTTATTTTCCTCCTCGGTTTGCCCAAGGGAGAGATTGAATTCCAGGAAGGTTTTCCAGGGGATGAACTGCCCTTCTTCACATTGTGCATTGTCACGCGCCCACTTGAGCGTGGATTCGATGAATTCCGGCGGCGTACGGAAGGGACGGGCGGTCACCATGCCAACATGGGGGAAGGTCTCCAGAATTTCAACCGACCGTGAAAGCCATTTTGGGGAATACAAAACATCGCTGTCCGTGTAGGCAATGATCTCACCGGGCGCGCCAGCCAGCATCACATTCCACGCCCCACCCTTGCCCACGTTTTTCTCGGAGAGGATCAGGTATTGGATCCGTCCCTCTTCTTTTTCCTTCACAAGAAAATCCCGGACTTCGGGGCAGGAACCGTTATCGAAGACCATCAGATCGAACGGCAGCCCGGCGTCTTTGCGCATGGACTCGAGTGAGACTTTCAGCACATCCAGCGTCTCTGCATAAAATCCGCTCAGGAAGGGGATGTAATTGAGCAGCGCGGCCGTAATCCGCTGAGGGCGGGCGACGTCTTTGACAAATTTGGCGGGGTTTTGGCCTTTTCGCATGGTCGATTCCAGGTTCCAAGTTTCCGGGTCAGGTTTTGCGTGAAGGCTGAAAGTCTTGCAACCTTGAGCCTTTAACTTTCAACGCTACCGAAATTTCTTGTTCAGTCGTTTCCTCCACCTCTTGGGGCGGACGATGTTTTCAACTGTCTTTTCAGGCAAAAAAAAGAAAACTTTTCTAAGCAATAACTCGAGCCTGCGTGTAAAACGAGCCTGCGTCATCTTTGGGCGCGTAAGTTTACCACCCACCAGTTGATGTGTTGAGTCCAGAATCGTATAGCGGATATTGGCCTGCCCGCCTGCCAGGCGGATGTTTTCGTTGGTGTCGGGGTGCTCGTAATGGGGCCTCCCACCGGGTAGATGGCTGTAATCGTGGTTCTGGTGCACGATCATGACCGATGGGGTGCAGTCGATCACCGGCCATTTTTCGTGGCCGGCCTTGTAGATCATCCAGTTATCCCAGCCGGCGCGACCAATGGTGAAATCCGGGACATCCAGGTAGGCGGAGAGAGGAAAGAGAAAAAAGTCGCTGCCGGCGGGACGGTGGAGCTGTCCCTCACGGTGAACCATGGATGCTAGACGATCCTGCCAGCCCTGGGTGAAGTCGAGGGGTTGGGTGACGTCCAGGTCCCAGCGCTGGCTGAGGAGAACAAAATTAGGCTGGTGTTTCTTCAGGAGCCAGCTCCTGGACTCCATGGCTGCTTTGATGAAATCAGGCATCAGGATCATATCGGCGTTGATGATGCAGAGCAGGTCGCCGGTGCTGTTTTGGCGGGCCAGCCGGAACATGGATGAGATCAGCGGCGTGCCGGAGGGATTGCGCGCCACACCGGGCAGGTGCTTGACGCCCATCTCATGCGCCGCCTCTGCCAGGCCGGCCTCTTCGCCGAGCAGGAGGACCTCGACGTCGGGAAGCAGGGTCCAGGAGCGGATCGCGTTGCGCTGGATCGTCGCGATATGCGGATTGGTGAAGGGCTTGGGGGCAGAGAAGAGAGTGATCAGGGGCATAAGTTCCGGTTCCGGGTTGGAAGGTTGAACGTTCAACCCTACACGTTCTTTCGTTTTAACGCTCGATCGTCAATATCCTTGAGGGTTTTGTGTTGCACGCCGGCATTGATCTGCATCAGCTGCGGCTCGTTGTGGACGACATCCAGCACTTCCTGCCAGGAGAAATCGTCGCGGCCGTTGAAGCGGCTGTACACCTGGCGCATAAATTCCAGGTCTTCGGGCGTATCCACGGTCCAGCGATAGTCGCCGAAATCCGTGGTGTGGTGTAACAGGGCAACGCGATAGCCTCGCGGTGAAATCCCGTATTCCAGCCTGCGGTTGATTTTACTTAATTCAACACCTTCATAGAAATATGGCATGGCATGCTCGCGCTGCTGCGGTTCCTTTGCCTCCTTCCAGGCCTTTTGCAATGCGGCAAAAGTACAGACCTCCACATCCAGGCCGATGGGGTAGGTCCTGTGCCAGGGAGGCGGGAGGCGGTTGCAGACGAAGTCCGCGGCAAAGAGGAGCTCATCCGGAATGACGGGACGGTTCAATCCTTCAAATGGATTCGGCATCCCTTCGAAGCGGCCCCAGATGGCGCTGACGGCATTGTCGATCAAGGCGGGATCGATCACGGGACAATCGGCGGTGATGCGGACGATCACATCCGCCCGGGCCCGGGAGGCTGCCTGGTAATAGCGGTCCAATACATCGTACAGGCTGCCGCGCGTGCACGGGATCCCGCTGAACTCACAGTATTCCGCGACCGGGTCATCGGAGGGATCGGTTGTCGTGGCGAAGATGGTATCGGTAACGGCAGCCGCACGTGAGGTCCGGATAAAGACGCGCTGCAGCATGGGCTGGCCCGCGATGTCGGCCAGGATCTTTCCCGGCAGACGGGAGGAGGACATGCGTCCCTGGATGATGGCAATAACTCTTGGTTGCATAAATTATTTGTGGGGGTGGATCATGATCCATCCCTACGCGGTTTCCGCCTCCGAGGGAATCGGCATTGGGATCACAAATCCCTTGGCGCGGAATTTCTCGACGTAATCGCGCACGGTCTGGTAGTCCAGCCCGACCTGTTCGGCAATGTCGAAGATGGTGTGCCGGCCTTCGAAGCGCATCATGATTTTCTCGATGGCCCGGTTGAGCGCCCAGTTTTCACGCCAGTCCACCCACAGGCCGTGACCGCTGAGGAATACGGGACCGCGGAAGGTGCGCCTTGGGATGTAGTTGCTGGCGTAGATGCGGATGATCTTTTCGGCAGTGTCCGCCGCTCCAAGCAGCATATCTTCATGCATGATGTCGAGATTGTCGTCGGTGGTATGGTACTCGTCGTAGGGAAAGCGATTAATGGAAATGCACGGCACGTTGACTCCCGGCCCATTGATGACGCGCTCGTCGTTGGCGGGGGCGGCGGCAAAGTCACGCTCCTCGTGATCGACATCCTTCAAAACATAATTTGTGACGCGGTCGAGCAGATGGTTGTGCTGGCGGGTGTGATGCCAGGCGATCCGGTTTTGATTGCCGGTCATCTCCATGAAGATCCCGCCGCGCAGGGCCGGGATGAGCGACTCGTTGTGGGACAGCCAGGCGATGGTGCCGATGGTCTCCGGCCCGAACCAGAAGCGGACGCTCATCGAGCCGGGGGGAAGTGGATTTTCAGCCAGACGCCGCGCCAGCTCGATGGTGCTGACCACGCCCGCGCCGTCATCATTGGCCTGCATGGGATGGCAGGTGTGAGCCTGCACTAGGAACTCGCCTGCCTCGGGAGCCGGCCCGCCCGCCGGGTGGATGACCGCGGTGGCGACCTTGAAGCCCTGTGCCGGGTCGGTGACAAATTCCGATCTGATCACCGCGTGGTATTTTTTGTCACGTGGGAGCTTGTTGAATGTATTCTTGGGCAGACAGAATCCCCAATCCCGCTCATAGTATTTGAAGATCCATGGTACCGTGTGCGGGCGCTTTTCATTGAAATACAGATGCGGCTGTAGCTCCTCAAAACCCAGCACTTTATCAACCGGCAGGGAATACGAGACGATATGCAGCGGGTTATCCTTGAAATCTACAATGCACTCGCCATCCTCCGTCTCAAGATACGCCTCGTGGACCACATACCGCTCGGGCACCTTCCAGGTCCAGACCGGGGTCAGCGGCGCATAGGTCTCGATGGTGTAGTTCGACGAGTCGGGCATGTACGAGCCGACGATCTCCAAGGTTTTGTCGTGATCGTCAGATGCGAGGGTGCGGTGCAGGGGGAAGAATTCGGAGAGGATGGATTTGAGGGAAGTGAAGGGTTTCATGTCAGTCCAGGATTTCTGAATCAAACCTGCGCATGATCTCCTTGTGCTCCTGAAAGGGTGCAGCATGCAGGGCGGAAATCAGCTCGCGGAGTCGTGGGGTCAGGATGATCAAGTAGCGGGTGGGTCCGTGGGCTTCGTAGTAGGCGTGTGCCACGCCGGCTGGCACAAAGACAGTCGTCCCGGCAGGCACTTCTTCGATCCGGTCACTAAATTTAAAGGTCAGCGTCCCCTCCAGGATGTGCCAGGCCTCATCGTCCGAGTAATGGACATGCAGGTATTCCGGTCCGCTTCCGCTCCACTCATAAATGTCGAAGGACCCGCCGACCGCGGAAAGAGGTGGCTGGGTCTCTGCCTGTGAGCGGCTGCTTGAAACAATCATCGGCTCTTTCATCTCAGGAATGTTCCTTGTCCTTTTGCCTGTCAATGTAATACAGTAAATGCGGATCGCGCTTCATCTCGCGGGCGGTGAACGCATACACTTCATTGGCCTTCATCAGCTTCACATCTGCCTCCCCGATCCTGCGGACCTTGATGATGCCGGCCTGTTCCATCAGCTCGCCCATCGGATTCACTTCTGTGATGACGCCCTTATCGATATCGCGTACGAGCATCTCAAAGGTGTCGGTATACGTGTTGCCGTTCTCGTCGGTGACTTCGCCGGTGAACTGTTTGAGGAAGCGGTAGTCCACGCCTTCCATTTGCTCGATGTGGTGAAAGAAGGTCATGCTGTTGGTGTACGACAGGCCGATGACCATGATCTTCCCATCCAGGTCGCGCAGCCTGCCGAAGACGGAATTGCGCTCATAGCTGCTCTTATAGCGTAGGCCTCCCAGCATTTCCGCATGTTTCCCCAGGATGGCGAACGAGTAAAAGGGATGGAAGACCCGCTTCGCGCGCGGATCGAGGCGCACCAGCTCCGTCAGCACTCCCATTTTCGAGGGCGTTGTGCGCACATCCCAGGGCACGCCCTTGTTAAAGTCAAAGTTGAAGGTGGGCATGATCAGGGTCCCTTTCGAACCGAGAGCGGCCTCCAGGGCACGGATCACCGTCTGCGGTCCGCCGTCCACTTCGCCAAGGGATTTGTAAGAGCTATGGACGAGCAGGGTATCACCTTCTTTCACACCGAGATCACGAAAGCCTTCGAGCAATTGATCAAATGTCAGCATCGTTGCCTCCAGAATTAATGATTTATCATTGCCCCGGCGGTTCGGTACTGGGGAGCAATCTCACTGCCACTACAGGAGATTGCTTCGGGCGGAAGATCATCGCCCTCGCAATGACGAAACGATCTCATAGGTCTCAAGAAGTTTACCAAAATTCCTCCTCCAATCGGCTTTTTGCTCGGCGGTCTGGCGGGCGGCCTGGCTCATTTCTGGAAACGAGTCGCGGTTCTTCATCGCGTTCAGGATTTTCCCTGCCAGGTCATCCACATTCGCATCCCGGAACAGCCAGCCGTTGACGCCCTCCGTGATCCATTCCTGGTTGCCGGGGATATCCGAGACCAGGCAGGGCAGTCCGCTGGCGAGGGCCTCCATCAGAGTCACCGAGGATCCATCGACATGCGAGGGGGAAATGTAGAGATCGGCCATGTGGTACCAGCGCGGTAAATCCTTTTGAGCAACATGCCCGCCGAAATGGACCCGCTCCATCACATTGCCGCTGGTCAGGATCTGGCGTATTTTGGCTCCCTGGGAGCCTTCCCCCAGCAGGATGAGATGTACATCCGGATTCGCGCTGGCTGCCTTGACGAATGCCTTGGCCAGCACATCCACGCCGTAGATCGGTTCCCAGGTGCGGCTGCAGAAAAGGGTGAAAGGTTGATGGGTGGAACGTGTGAGGGGTTTTGGGGTGAAATGTTCGATGTCGGTTCCCCAGGGAAAGATCACGGTTTTCTGGGGATCCATGCCAAGGGCAACCGCCTTGTCGCGTGAGACTTTGGCATCGCTGACAAAGAACGCGCTTCGTTTGAGTGTGTAGCGCGTCACCCATTTTATCCAGGCGCTTTTATCGGCGTCCATGACCAGGTCATAGCCCCAGGACATCGCCAGGACCGGTCGAAAGCCGCTCAGGACGGCAAGAAACGCACAGTTCTGGATGGGACCGGCGTGGATAAGATCAGGCCTGATCTCGCGGACCAAGCGCCTGAGATCGAGAGCCAGGCGTGGAACATCCCGCCAGCGAAATTCGTGCCTGCCACCCGCC
>JBLMZU010000505.1:0-3845 GCA_050258995.1 Bacteroidota bacterium | reverse complement strand
CACGCGACGCATCTGCCTTTTCCTGCTCAACCTTCTCAACCGGGACCCTGACGGCCTCCACCGGCTGCAAACGCGGCGCGCTGACAGGCCTGGCTTCCGCTTTGGGGTCGGGTCGGGCCGCAAAAGACGCATCTTCGAACGAGGGCTGCCACTGCGTCGCCCAGTCATCCGGGAAGTTATCCGGAGGAGGCGGGACTTCTTCGTCATCCCACGTCACCTCTTCCGGAGGCTTGGCCGCATAGATTGGTGCAGTTTTTTCCGCTGTCTGATAAGGTGGTGGCGGCGGAACGGGCGGCCGGGCTTCGGGAGCCGGTTTGACGGGGACATTCTTCTGCGGCATTGAAACAGGCCCGGGCTGCGTCGACTTGTAGTTTATATCCGTGACCCTGCCTCCATTGGAGGTCGGCTCGAAGGGCGAATCCATAAACGGATCCGCATCCGGGCCCGCGCTGAGCCGGGGAACGGTGCTGTTCTGCCCCGCGGCCGAAGCGTCCAGCGGCTCCAGGATTTTGATCTCCGTCCGGATCGTGTCCACCAGGATCTTGGGCGGGTTCGAATTCGTATCCGCCTTGCCTTCGACAATGATGATCTGGCCCACGGTCATCTGTTCGCGGTACTGCGCCCACGTGCGCGGGAACAGCACCAGCTCGATATTGCCCTGCACATCCTCGATCGTGACAAAACCCATCGGCTTGTTGGTCTTGGTGGTGTACGGGCGGACCGAAGTAACCAGCCCTGCCACGCGCACCTTCTCCTCATGCTGGGCCTCGGGAAGCTGGCCCGAGAAGTAACTGACGATCTGGGCAAAGGTCTGCTGGTAGGGCGTGAGCGGGTGGTCTGAAATATAGAGACCGATCAGCTCCCGTTCCCAGTTGAGCATTTCGCGGCGATCCACGTTCGTGACATCCGGGAGCATGATCGTTTCCGTCACACCGGTTGTCCCACCGAAGAGACTCATCTGTCCCGCTTCCGTGGCGCGGAAATGGTTGCTGCTGATCGCAACGATCCGGTCCAGAGAAGCCAGCAGCGCGGCCCGGTTGCCAAAGCAGTCCATCGCGCCCACCTTGATGAGACACTCAAGGGCGCGTTTACCAACCGCACGAAGATCCACGCGGCGGGCAAAGTCGTTCAGGTCCGTGAACCTTCCACTGGCTTCACGTTCGTGGATAATGAGTTCAACAGCCGCCTGGCCCGCGTTCTTGATCGCGCCCAGACCAAAGCGGATGTTGGGCTTGCCATCGATATCCTCGATGGAGAAGTCCCAAAAGGAAGCATTAATCTCAGGCGCCAGGACAGGCACACCCATGCTGCGAGCTTCCGCCACATACAGGGCCACCTGCTCGGTCTTGCCTGCGTTCGCCGAAAGCAGCGCGCTCATGAATTCGGCTGTGTAATGAGATTTGAGGTAGGCAGTTTCTACAGAGATGACGCCGTAGTCAGCCGCATGGCTCTTGTTGAATCCATAGCGTGCGAATTCCTCCCAATCGCTGTAAATGGCCTCAGCGATTTCCTTCTCCATGCCGTTCCTGACCGCCCCATCCACGAATTTCCTGCGGTGTTTCTCGATCTCCTCCTTCTTCTTCTTGGAGATCGCCTTGCGCAATTCATCCGACTCGGAAGGAGTGTAGCCCGCGATCTCCACCGCCGCGCGCATGAGCTGCTCCTGGTAGACCGGGATGCCATACGTGTCCTTGAAGATCGGCTCAAGCTTGGGATGACGATATTCCACTTCCGCTTCGCCATGCATACGGGCAATGTAGTCGGGGATGAACGCCATCGGGCCCGGGCGGTAGAGGGCGACCATGGCGATGATGTTATCGAGCGTCTTGGGCTTCATCTGGACGATCCAGCGCGTCATCCCGCCGCCTTCCAGCTGGAAGACGCCCGCGGTTTGTCCACTGCCCATCAGCTCAAAAGCTTTTGGATCGTCCAGCGGAATGTTGTTAAGATCGAACTTGATGCCGTGCCGCTTCTCGATCATGTCACAGGCTTTGGCCATGATGCTCAGTGTGATCAGCCCGAGGAAGTCGACCTTCAACATGCCGAGCGAGTCGAGAATGCCCATTTCGAACTGCGTGACCGTCTTGATGGGCGTATCGTCCGAGTTGGAGGTCGGGCGGTGCAGCGGCAGATATTCCAGGATCGGCTTGTCGGAGATCACCACGCCGGCGGCATGCGTCCCGGCATTGCGGACGGTGCCTTCCATCTTGGCAGCGGTGTCGATCAGTTCCTTGAGATGCGCCTGGCTCTTGTAGATCTCCTTGAACTCGGGGACCGCCATCGCATCTTCCATTGTGGTGTTACGGCCGGAAACGAACGGGACCAGCTTGGCCACGCGATCCACTTCCGGGAGCGGAATCTCCATCACGCGGGCGACATCGCGCAGGGCAGCCTTTGTCCCCATCGTACCGAAGGTGATGATCTGGGCGACCTTGTCACTGCCGTATTTGTGCACGCAGTAGTCGAGCATCTCGGCGCGGCGATCGTCGCGGAAATCCAGATCGATGTCAGGCATCGAGATACGCCCGGGGTTGAGGAAGCGCTCGAACAGCAGGTTATGCTGGAGCGGATCGACCAGCGCGATCTCCAGCACGTAGGCGACGATCGAGCCGGCCGCCGAACCGCGGGCGTTATACCAGATGCCGTTTTCCTTGGCATGACGGCACAGGTCCCATACGATCAGGAAGTAGGAGTCGAATCCCATCTTGTGGATGATTCCCAGCTCGTAATCGAGTCGTTCATGGACCTCGGAGCTGTTTGCACGGATCCCATAGCGCTTCTGCGCCCCCTGTTCGCACAGGTAACGAAGGCGCGTCTCCGCTGTGAACCCATCCGGGACAGGGAAGTCAGGCAGGTGATAGCCCTGGAAGCTCAAGTCCACATTGCAGCGTTCGGCGATCAGCAGTGTATTGCTCAATGCATCGGGGACTTCGCCAAACAGGCGGCTCATTTCGTCAGGCGTGCGCAGATAGTAGGAGTCGTCCGTCATGCGCATGCGCTCCTTATCGGAGAGCAGGGCCTGCGTCTGGATCGCCAGCAGGATATCCTGATAACGGGCATCCCCCTGGTTGATATAGTGCACGTCATTTGTGGCAATATACTTGGCCGAGTAACGCGCCCCCATCTCGACCAGCTTGCGGTTCAGGTCGGTAATTTCCTTGATATTGTGCTGCTGCAGCTCCACAAAGAAACGGTCGGGACCGAAGACATCGTAGTACCAGTTCATCCGCTTGACGGCTTCTTCGGGCTGGTCGTTCAACAGCGCCCGCGGGATCTCGGCCGACATGCATCCGGAGGTGCAGATAATTCCCTCAGAGTGAGCCGCCAGAAAATCGCGGTCGATGCGGGGATAATAGTAAAAGCCATCCAGCTGCGCCGCCGACGATATCTTCAGCAGATTTTTGTAGCCGGTCATATTCTCGGCAAGCAGAAGCAGGTGGTAGGAGGAACGGTCCAGTTTCGGGTCGCGGTCCGACATGCCGCGTGCCGCCATATAGGCTTCCACCCCGATGATCGGCTTAATCCCTTCATTGGTGGCTGCTTTGTAAAAGTCGATCACCCCAAACATCGTGCCATGGTCAGTGATCGCCACATGTTTCATGTCCAATTCCTTTACACGTTTGACCAGCTTCTTGATATTCGAGAAGCCATCGAGCATGGAATATTCCGTATGGACGTGAAGGTGGGCAAATGACATGTTGGTTACGCGGTTGTGATCAGGGAATTCTTTAGGAAGGCTGACAGCTGGAACAGAAAACTGCCAAATGGAACGCGACTGTTCCGGTTGCGATTATAGCACGTGTGTTCAGTTATCAAAACAACGATATACTTAAAATATTCTCTTC
>JBLMZU010000504.1:0-3742 GCA_050258995.1 Bacteroidota bacterium | reverse complement strand
GCCTGGTTGCTGGTCCGGGATGAAGACAGCCGCGCCTACCTGCTTTCAGCCCATCGCGGACTCCCGGATGCCTGGGCAGGGAAGATAAACCTGCCTCTCGATGACGGTGTGAGCGGGCTGGTGGCGATGTCCGGTGAAACGCTGTCGATCTCGGGAGAGCCGCTGCTTAAGTTCAAGGTATCGGGCGTGGGCAGGTCCGTATGCGTCGTCCCGATCAAGGTCCACAGGGAAGTTATTGGGATGCTGGTCGTGGTGCGCAGGGAAGCCCGCCCATTTGAACAGAACGAACAAACCCTGCTTGAAGCAGTGTCCGACTATGCTTCCATCTCACTGGTCAATGCCCGGTTGTTCCGAATACTGAACAGCACGGCCCAGACGGCCCGAGATGCGGAGAAGAAACAAAAGGCATTACTGGAGACGGTCCGTACCACATTTACAGACGATTTACGGCCCGCGATCTATCATATCGATCTCTTATTGACGGGAAAAACAGGTAAACTTACCGATCAGCAGCGCGATGCATTGCAGACGGCGCGAGCCGCCCTCCAGCGCATGGCGCGGGCTGTGGAGAAGACGACACCGCCCATACCAATTCGTTTGAAAAAGCAGTAAAATCTCATCAATTCTATGCCTAAGCCCGATTTAATCCTGCTAGCACTGGAGGACTCACCCATCCTGAATCTAATGGACCGCGCTCTGCGGGCCATGGATTATGAGACAGCGATCGCCAAAAATACACAGGCCCTGGCACGAGTCCTACAGGAAAATTCACCAGCACTGCTGCTGATCGGGGAAAAATATGATGGGCATGATGGATTGAAAATTGCCAAAGAGCTCCACGAGCGATTTCCAACCATGCCATTCCTCATCTATACCGAAAAGGCACAGCCCGATTTGATCAAAAATATTTTCCGTCTCGGCATGGGAGGCTACCTTTCCCCGCCTCTCCGGACGGACGATATTGCCGATGCGGTGGCGTCGGGGATCAAGAACGCGCAGCGCGTCGGCGACTGGTTGCGGCGAGAGGTAAAGCGTACGACGGCCTCCCTGCAAAAACGCGCCCAGATTTCCGAAGCGGAGCGCTCCCGTCTGGTGACCGTGTTCAACAACATCCAGGACTGTGTCATGATCCTGGACATGGAAAACAAGGTCATTCTGGTGAATCCGGCCATGTGCCGGACATTTGGCCTGGACGAACAATCCATCATCGGCAAACCGGTCGTGGATGTCATCTCCCACCCGGATATGCGTGCCCTGCTCTCACGGACGGATCACAGCGACCCGCTTCAATATCATGAGGTCAGTTTCCCAGATGGCAGAGTGGGCAACGCCCAATTGACAGAGATTATAGATGTTGGACGCGCCCTGACCATGCAGGATATCACCTACCTGAAGGAAATGGATAAAATGAGAAGCGAGTTCGTCCATACGGTCTCCCATGACCTGCGCTCGCCTCTTACCTCTGTGATCGGTTATACCGAGCTGGTCGACCGGGCGGGTACCCTGAATGACCTTCAGAAGGATTTCCTGAAACGGATCCAGGGCAGCGTGCAACAGATCACCGGCCTGATCAATGATCTGCTGGATATCGGCAGCATCGAGGCCGGGTTTGATACCCGTCGCGAGTATATCCAGCTCGAGGGAATTCTGCGTTATACGCTGGATATGCTCCAGGGGCAGATCAAGGCCAAGCAGCTTACCGTCAAGACGGATATCGGACCGTCCCTGCCGGCCCTGCGCGCCAACCCCATCCGCCTGCGGCAGGTGATGGACAATGTGGTGGGCAATGCCATCAAATATTCCTACCCGAACGGGGAAATCGACATTTCCATACGCTCAGAGGCGGAACAACTCATTCTGAAAGTCAGCGATGCCGGTCCGGGCATCCCCATCGCCGATCAGCCTCGCATTTTTGATAAGTTCTACCGGGGAAGCAATATCGCCGAAGTCGAGGGATCCGGGCTGGGTCTCGCCATTGTAAAAACCATTGTGGAAAGCCATCAGGGGCGAATTTGGGTCGAGTCGGTGGAGGGGAAGGGCAGCTCCTTTTTCATTGTCCTGCCGGTTCTCAAGGATACTGCCTCCCTGGGCAAGAAATAAACATTTTCCTCAACTCCTTGCTTAAAATGCTTCCGCCGCACTGTGCAGTGCGGCGGAAGCTTTCGCCAAAGGAGGAGACAGTGAGGAGCATTTTGGAGGTGTCTTTGTTCCGTCTCCGTATTTATAATATCGTAGGCAGGTCTTTTCCGCCAATACAGAATGTAATCCTTAACTAGTGACGTTTTTCACGAATAAGATGGTTGGATAGAAAGGCGCGCACAAGCTCCACGGCTTGCTCTGGGCTGTCATAAACCCTGACAAACAGGTTCGGATCCGGGTTGCCGCTGATCATCTTCGAGATTTTCCGTTCCTGCTGGTATAGAGCCAGCACCCTCTTGCCGAGCCCCAGCGCATACCCAATTTCATAGCCCACCCCATGAGACGGTGCGCTGACCTCTGCAATGAGCACATCGCTGCCCCGGATCCAGTTTGTGTCGCGGTTATAGACCTCGGCCGGGTCGATGGCCGCTTCCAGCGACACGACTCCCGTCCCGGCCAGATGCGCAGTCGGCACCTGGTGGTTGTCTTCTGCCAGGGCATGGGTAATCACCTGATACACGGACTCAAATTCCCGTCCGCCGGTAAGGGAGCAGGCGAAGTAAACGTTCATTTTTGAGGCAGCCGTGAAAGGATGGAATCGCGCGATCTCTTTTGCTGACTGGCCGATGACGGGTCGGTGTTCGAGCGCATGCTTTCCAGCTCGGTGCTAAACCCCATCCAGTCTTTTACCAGGACCACAAGATGAGGCGTTTTATCCTTGAAGAAAAATCTGGAGAGAAACATGCGCATCACTCGTGGTGAAACGGGATAGCCGGTGAGCTCGACGACCACCGCGGTCTGGGTGGCGAGAGGCGAAAAAATATCCTGGACCCACCACGACATGCTCTTGCGCGGAAAGAGAAGGCGCATCTCGGAGGTCGATGTCCGGGTAATTCGCTTCCTGGAAATGTTCAGATGAAAAAAGGGAGTGACCAGTTTTAGATAGTTGGGGAATACCTGCACGTAGGCAAAATGCCTGATGATGATAAAAAAGAGACCGACAAGGATTGCCAGACTTCCCACCCCGACACAAAGCTGCCAGCGCCAAGGAATGAACCGGGACAGGGGGTCAATATATTCCCCGTAGGCCATTGCGAACAAACCAAGTCCCATCGCGATCATGGCCGGCCACCAGCGATCCAACATGTGGCGATAGACGATCAGCGGATACTTGCGCCGCCGGGGCATCTCTCAGTCATCCTCATTCCTTTGGATGGAAAGCCCGCTCTCCTCCAGGTTGATGGATTGATCCTCATTTAATTGGTTGCTCAGCTCTTTAATGGCACGGACCAGGTGCTCGGTGCGCAGGCTTAGGGTGACATCACCGCGCGTCTTCTCAATGATGCCGCGGGCCAGGTCTGTCTGGCGGCGAAGCCCATTGGTGATGGCATCCGGGTAGTCCATGGTGACCAGCACGGAATAGATCTCATCCATGAAGCCAAGCAGGCGCTCTGCTTCCTCCGAGTAGCCTGACCGCAAAATGTCGAGGATACGGCGGCGCAATTCTCCAACAACCTCGGCCAGTCCGTTGAGATAGGTGGATGCTTCCACCTGCAGCTCGTCGGGGGTTTGGAGCGGCTGGTTGCGGATCAAGGCACACGTG
>JBLMZU010000503.1:0-6326 GCA_050258995.1 Bacteroidota bacterium | reverse complement strand
GGCCGGGGTGAGAGTACCAAGCGGTGAAAGGAATACCGCGGCCAGGGCGATGACGGCTGCGCCCAGGAGGGAGGCGAGCGTTCCAAATAATGAGATCCCACCGGAGGTCCCTTTTTCGACGCGTTTTCCCAGGTTCGTGATCATCCTTGGCTGGGTTGGATTAAGAACGCCCAGTTCGGTTGCCCAGGTATCCGCATTGACTGCAGCAAGGGAAACGGCGAATCCGACCCAGGGAAGGACTGAGTCCGGATAAAAAGCGTGGAGCGCGGCAAAGAAGGTCGCCAGTCCCCCATTCCCGAAGACCTGGCCGGCATCGCGCTCGTGTCCCTTGGAGAACTTCTCGTCCAGGCCCCGTTTGCGATTTTTGAACATGCGGCTCAAACCCGAAGAGGTGATGAAAAAGATCATCAGAAGGATGGCCCACGACCACCCACCAAGTCCGAAGATGATCGTGCCCACGAAGGCAGCCGCCAGTGCCCCACTTTTATTCAGGCTGCGGGCCCGGTATGCCAGATAGGCAACGATGACAGCGAGAACGAAACCGTAGAGAATTTGCATTTAGACCGGTGTAGAGACAAGAAAGAGCACGGCCAGAAGAAAAAGGATTGCGCACAGCGTGCTGGAACCCCAGAGGATGAATGATAATGGACGCTGGCGGTCCCAGCGATAAAAATATAATCCCGCGATCATGCCGACCAGGAACATCAATCCGCTGACCAGGGGAAGCAAAATCAGCTGCGTGGAAGTGGCCACTTCATTCGGCATTCCAAAAGGGTCGAAGCCGAACGGGATCTGAGACAGGGAAGGGATCAGGATGCTCACCCAGACGATCAAGCCAAGGTTGAGCAGGATGCCGCTGATCCACAGGAAGCGGGCCATCGAGCTGTCCCAGGCCTGTGTGATGAGGAACGAGGGATAGACGGATTTTGCCTCTGTCGGCGTCAGGCTTCCCATCTCGATCGCCCGTGCGAAGGTTTGCGCAAGTCCGGCAGGATTCCCAGGAGAAATGGCAAAGATCCGTTTTGAGGTGGCAATCAGGAGCATATTTCGTGAGCTGGATGCAACGAATTCCACCAGTCCCAGATCGGAATGACGGCGGGTGCCCAGGATGGCGCCCGGCAGGCGAAAGCGCGGCAGCAAAAGAGGCTTTGTAAGGTCGGAGGCAGGCCGCACCCATTCGATATCGTTGAGCGGGATATCTTCGATACGCAGTCCCCATAATATGGCCAGGCTGTCCCGATCGATATAGTAGTCCGCTTTGATTAGGGCGTAGGCGCGGTAGCCCAGAAAGGGAACCGGCACGAAGGCGATCAAGGCAACCAGGAGATACAGGACAAATATTGGGCCGACCGGAGCAGTTGATAATCTTATCAATCCAAAAATTAAAATTGCCATGAGCGCGGCAATCAAAATTGCATGGATGATCAGACCGAGTCTTCGGGCGGGAGGGAAGTGTCCGGTTTTGGGATTATTCATTCCAGGAATGATAACAGCACGAGTTATTCGTTATTGCAAAGGGATGTGATTCGTTCACCGATTGCGTCAATCGCGATTAATTGATTGTCTTTTTCCCTGCGCGGCTTTAATTCTACCCTTCCCTCTTTGAGCGCCTTTTCACCGACTGTGACCCGGATCGGGCAGCCGATCAGGTCGGCGTCATTGAATTTGACGCCCGCTCTCTCCTCCCGGTCATCCAATAAAGTCGAAATGCCTTCTTTTTGGAGGATATTGTAGATCTCCTCCGCCTTGGCCCGCGTATCCAGCTCCTTACCCGGGATATGCATGAGATAAACATCGAACGGCGCCGCGGGATGGGGAAGAGTACATCCTTTTGCGTCGTGATACGTCTCTGCCAGGGCCAGCAGTATATTTTGAAGCTTATGTTCCTTGCGGGTAGCCAAAGACAAGACGGAGAGAACCGTCAGCGGGCTGCCGCAGTTTTTGCATGGGTCGCCGGCGCTGGCCTGGACAAGATCCTCTATGATCGAAGCAGAATAATCGCGTCCATAGTTTGTGTTTTTGAGATGGTAACCCGCCTCGTTCGCACCTGCCACCAGATTTTGTGACTGCGGGATAAGGTCATCTACAACGATCAATGTGCCCGTTAATCCGACCGGCGATGCATAGCCCGCGGCCGCACCGGATGCCTGGATTTCCTCCAACGTTGCCGTGCGGATATCTCCAACCTGGTTTCTGAGTTTTTCTTCACTGAGCTGCATATCGCCGCGCACGACGACGAAGATAAATTTGCCATCGGCCAGGGAGGTATACATCAGGGCCTTGGCTGTTTTTGTTTTTGGGACGCCAAGAAAATCGGCCAGCGCTTCTATGGTGTGGCAATTGGGGGTGAGCACCTTCTCCAAAGGAAGCGCATCTTCTTTGGGGAGGGGAACCTTGGCAAATTCTGCCAACTCCAGGCGCTGTGTGTACTTGCAGTTCGGACAGTGTGCGACATCGAGCGAACCAGAAGCGATGGGGAAGAAGATTTCCTCCTCGTTGCCGATGGTGGGGAGGCAAAGTGTTTTGAGAAAAGATGGTTGGTTCGCTAAGCTCTGCAGATGGTCGAGGGCGGCCTGGCCCAATTGGGTCGGGATATTTTCACGACTTAAATACCCCGCACGGACAAGGAAGGAAAAACCTTCCGTGCGCGCATTGTTGGGAGCTTCACGCTGGGTCTGGATGTTGAGGTCGCGATATTTCATACGCTTGTGCTACCCCTCTCTTTGTCACAAAGGGGTGGGGGCAGGTCTATTCTTCTTTTCTCTTGCGGGCAACTTTTCGGGTTGTGCCGTCCATCATGGAGTCGGGGACGACGATCGGCGTGGACGCAATGGATTCGGCCTGGGCGGCCTCGGACGGCGTGGTTTCGGGGGCTGGCTCGAGGTCCAGATCGACCGTTTCCTCCATCCGGATCTGGCCGCGCAGGAAGGCACCTTCCTCGGTCACAAATGCCGTTGTAACGACATCCCCCCATACCCGGCCGGTGCCGCGTATTTCCAGTTTTTGTGTCGTGATATTGCCGCGTACGGCGCCTGCCACGATGACCGTGTTGGCGCGTACATTTTGACATGTTACGCGCCCCGTCTCGCCGATGACAAGCATGCCGCGCAGGGCGATCTCCCCCTCGAACGCGCCCTCGATTCGGACGCCGCCTGAACCGTTGATCGAGCCGTGCCAGATCACACCCGAGCCAAGCACCGATGTAATACGCTCAACGGCCTGGACGGGCTGTTGGGTTTCGGTGGGAGTGGTATTTCTTTTAAACATATGGAGGTAATTTTACCGTAGAAAGGGTACGCGGGCGTATGAGGAATGAGCGGTTGCGTAAAAAGGAGACAGGCCAATAAGTATACAGGTAAAAAAGACACGCAAGCATTTGGGGCTCACGTGTCTCTATGATTACAGGTACCTTCTACGGGTTTATGATCCCTCACCCTTTTCTTCGCCCGGTTTCATCTGAACGCCCATGGTATTGAAGCCGGAATCGACGTACAGCACTTCTCCTGTGATGCGACGGGAGAGGTCGGAAGCCAGGAAAACGGCCGCGTTGCCCACGTCGTCGATCGTGACATTTTCGCCGAGCGGTGCCGCATCGGCAAAATGCTTGTACATATCGCGGAATCCGCCCACGCCGGCTGCCGCGAGCGTGCGGATCGGGCCGGCAGAGATGGCATTGACCCGGATCTTCTCCGGTCCCAGGTCATACGCCAGGTAACGCGTGGACGATTCCAGCGCGGCCTTTGCCACGCCCATCACGTTGTAATGCGGCGCAACCTTCACCGAGCCATAATAGGTCAGGCACATGACCGATGCGCCGGGGTTGAGCATCGAGTGAAATGCATTCGTCAGGGCAACAAATGAATAGACGGAAATATCCATCGCATTTCTGAACCCCTCGCGGCTGGTCTGGTAATAGGGCCGGCTCAGCTCGTCCCGTCCCGCGAAGGCGATCGAATGGACGAGCACGTCGATCCTGCCAAAATGCTGCGCGGCTTTCTGTGCGGTGGTTGCGATCTGCTCATCCTGTGTGACGTCACACTCCTCGACCCACTGGCAGCCAACCTTCTCGGCTAGCGGCTTGACGCGGCGCTCGAGCATCTCGCCGGCATAGCTGATGCCGAGTCTGGCGCCCTCCCGGTGAAAGGCCTGGGTAATCCCCCAGGCGATCGAGCGATCATTTGCCAGACCAAAAATCAGTGCGTTCTTGCCATCAAGTAAACCCATTGCTCCTCCAAATGTTCTTGGTAGGGGTCGGCAGTGCCATTCCCTACGTGAGATTGATTGTCCATCCTTTGACCAGGAATCGCCATGGCTTCGAGAGCCAGGGTTCCGGCGTATTATTTAAACCCACACGCGGACCTTTCGTCACGAGGGAATTCGGGACTTTTACACCTTCTTCAATCCATAAGCCGCCGCCCCTTTTTGTGAGATCGACTCCATTTTCCAGCTTGGTGATGCCCATGGCCTGGCAGAGCTTCCCGGGCCCGAAGGTATCCCGCCCGCTGCGCCTCTCCATCATCACCTCCACGCCTTCAATGGGCTGGATGGCACGGATCAGCACTGCGGCAGGGAAGCCGACGCTCTCGGTGACCACGTTCAGCATCCAGTGGTTGCCGTATGTAAAATAGACATAGGCGTGCCCGGGCTCTTCATACATGACGGCGGTACGTGCGGTTCTGCCTGCCTTGCAGTGGCAGGCAAGATCGTTTTCACTGATGTACGCTTCGGTCTCGGTGATGATGCCGGCAAGTTTTACGCCATCCAGAATCCGGATCAGGCGCGCGCCGATCAGATCGCGCGCGACGGTTAATGTGGGACGGTGATAGAAATTGCGGGGAAGGATTCTCATTGTTTAAAGTTAAAGGATGAAATGTTGAACGTTTAAAGTTTTCAGCCAGTCGTCATTTAAATCGAGGATCCCTCTTTAGAGTCAATCTCAACCCTTCTGCAAGACCGATGGAGGGATGGTAATTCAATTTTTGATTGGCCAGGCTGAGATCGGCACACAACCGTGAGACGCCGCCGGAGGTCTTGGGGTTGTAAATCACTTCTGCGTTGCTGCCGGTCACATCCTGAACGCATCGGATCAATTCACTGATACTGGTCTCCTTGCCGGCGCCGATATTGATGACCAGTCCGTTGATGTTCGGCGCAGTTGCGGCCGCAACCAGGCCGCTGACCACATCGTCCACGTAGACATAATCGCGCGTCTGGCTGCCATCACCGTGCGCGACCAGGGTGCCGTTGCGCAGTGCCTGCTTGAGATAATGGGGAACGACCGGGGGATGGGAGGCGGGCAAATGCTGACCCGGTCCGTAGGCGTTGAAGATGCGCAGGCTGACCGTTTCAATGCCCCACAACCCACCGATCGTTCGCACGTAGTACTCGGCTGCCAGTTTTGAGACGGCATATGGGGATCGAGGGTTCGGCGTGAAGGTCTCCCTCAGCGGCTGTTCTGCCAGGTCGCCGTAGATCGCCCCTGACGAGGCAAGAACCACCCGTCCCACGCCGACATCCCGCATGGCTTCCATGAGCGCCACCGTTCCACCGACATTCACCGTGTTGTAATCGCGCGGGTAGAGGACAGACTCAGGGACGGAGACACGCGCGGCCAGGTGATAGACGACATCCACTTCCTGGAGCAGGGTCCACAACTTGGGGCGGTCGCTCACATCCCCGCGTGTGAAGTGAACATCTGGCGCAAGGGCTTTTGGGTCGCCGGTGGAGAGATCATCCAGGCCGCGGACCTGGTGGCCTTCGCGGGCAAGATGATTGGCAAGAGAAGAGCCGAGGAATCCCGCGGCTCCTGTGATGAGGAAATTCATAAGAATGGATTATAAGCGAAACGTCCGGAATAAATATGTGGAGATTGGTGCATTTTGCCAACAAACTGTTTCAATTGGAATATTCATCTCCAAATGGATTGACTCAATTCCATTCCTCTGTTACTATTGTGCCTGTAGGACAACGGTCAGTTACGTTGGTTAGAAGAACAACCACAGCTCACGGTTCGACTCCGTGGGCTGTTTGTTTTGACCTCCGATGGAACAAACAGGTTGCCTAAATTAAATCTGCCTTAAGGAGGCAAAAAATGTCTGAGAGAATAACTGGTACTGTCAAGTGGTTCAATGGTGATAAGGGTTTCGGCTTCATCGAGCGCGAAGGTGGAAAGGACGTATTCGTCCATTTCTCCGCCATTCAGGGCGATGGATACCGCAACCTGCAGGAAGGCCAGAAGGTCGAGTTCAACGTTGAGACGCCGAGCGACTCCGCGCCCATGGCCTCGAGGTGGGCCTGGGTCTCCGCGCAGGCGTCGGCCTTGCGGC
>JBLMZU010000502.1:0-3977 GCA_050258995.1 Bacteroidota bacterium | reverse complement strand
ATGCGGTCATAGGTCACACCGGCATAATCCGGATTGACCGAGGCCATCTCACGCAGGATCTGCTCAGGCGATGTGTAATCCCATTTGGCAGAATTGGGGTATCCCAGGCGGGCCTCGAGGCGAAGCGCCAGATCGCAAAGGATCTGCCAGTCGGGCCGCGCCTGCCCGCGGGGAGGCTGGGCGGCCCGCACACGTTGGACGCGGCGATCGGTGTTGGTGAAGGTCCCATCCTTTTCGGCAAAGGGCGTCGCGGGCAGGAAGACGTCCGCAAAGGCGCCCGACTCGTTGATGAACAGGTCCTGGGCGACGAGGAACTCCAGGTGGGTCATGTGCTGGCGCGTCTCGTTCAGGTTGGGCTCGGACATCATCGGGTTCTCGCCCATGATATACAGGGCACGCACGCCCCCTTCGTGGGCATGGCTGAGGATTTCCGTGGTCGTCAGTCCCAGTTTGCGGGACAGGCCGCCCGGCTCGATGTTCCAGGTCTTCTCCCATTTGGCGGCATTGTCCTCGTTGTCCACGCGCATGTAGCCGGGATAATGGAACGGCATGGCGCCCATGTCGCTGGCACCCTGGACGTTGTTCTGTCCGCGCAAAGGATTCAAGCCCGTGCCCTCACGACCAATGTGACCGGTGAGAAAGGCAAGATGGATCAGCGCCAGTGCCGAGGCAGTCCCGTGCGAAAGCTGGGAGATGCCCATGCCCCAATAGATCGCCCCGTTCTTCGCCGTGGCATACATACGGGCCGCGCGGCGGATATCCTCGGCACGAACGCCCGACAGTTCCTCTGCATATTCGGGCGTGAACTTCTCGAGGGATTCCAGGTAGTCGTTGAAGCCCTGGGTGCGCTTATTGACGAAATCCCAGTTGACCAGTCCCTCCTTCACGATGACATGCGCCATCGCGCTGAGGACCGGCACGTTCGTCCCGGGCTTGAGCGGCAGCCACATCTCGGCGAAGTCCACCAGCTCGATGCGGCGCGGGTCGATGACGATCATCTTCGCCCCGTACTTTTCGACCGCCTCCTTCATCTGCAGGGCGATGATGGGATGGTTCTCGCTGGTGTTCGATCCGACCACCAGGAACACATCGTTCTGAATGACCTGGGAGGCGGTGTTGCTCATGGCCGAGGAGCCGATCGCCTTCTGCAGCGCAACCACCGACCCCGCGTGACACAGGCGGGTGCAGTGGTCCACGTTATTGGTCCTGAACAAGGCCCGGAAGAGCTTCTGCAGCAGATAATTGTCCTCATTGGTGGCCTTGGCACAGCAATACACGGACATGGCATCCGGGCCATCGCGTTTGTAGATCTCGACGAGCTTATCCGCCGTGAGGTTGAGAGCGGTGTCCCAATCGGTTTCCACCCAGTCCCAGTCGTTCGAAATTTGCGAATTTGTGACCGGGTTTCCGTTGGTGCTAACGGCAAATACCTGCTCGCGCCCCTCCGGTTTGGGTTTCCCCTCAAGCAAATATCTTCGCACCAGGGGCCTGGTCACGCGCCTGGGATGATAGATGAAATCGTAGCCAAAGCGTCCCTTCACGCACAGGTTGCCCTGGTTGACGGGAGAGTCAAACGGCGATGTGACCTTGAAAATAAAGTCATCCTTGACATGCAGCTGCAGACTACATCCCACACCGCAGTAGGGGCAGGTGGTGGTGACAACACGGTCCGCAACAATCTTCCGGGTCCCAGGTTTTACTTCAGCAACCATTCGCACCTCCAGTAAACACTTTCAAATCATTGAACCAATGAGACAAAAAGACACAGAGATTTAACCTCTTGGTGTCTCTGTGTCTCAGTGGTTCGCGAAGCCTGATCAGATGTATGTATCGCATCGACGACACCTTGCATACGGAAATTATACCTTCCGGATCCTCACCGCGCTCACCTTGTATTCGGGGATCTTCGCCACCGGATCCACCGCGTCCCCTGTCAGCATGTTCGCAGGAACTTCGACAAAGTGGAAGTTTATGAAGACCATGCCGCGCGGCAATTTGTCCGTGAGATGCGCTCTGCCTTTGACCTCACCGCGGCGCGAGCTGACACAAATCAGCTCCCCTGTTGCGATATCGAGCTGCACGCCATCCTCCTCGTTGATCTGGATCTCGCCTTCCGGCACCACCCAGGCCAGGCCTTCGGAGCGGCGGGTCATCGTGCCGCCATGCCAGTGCTGCAGGACGCGCCCGGTGTTCAAGGTGAAGGGAAACTCTTCATCCGGGTTCTCGACTGGTTCCCTGAAGGTCAGAGGCGTGAATTTACCAAGGCCGCGGGTGAACTTTTCCCTGTGCAGGATGGGCGTGCCGGGATGTTCGGCCGTGGGACAGGGCCATTGCAATCCACCGCGGGCGAGTCGTTCGTAGGAGATCCCTGCCATCGATGGGGTGAGGGCCGCGATCTCATTCCACACGGCCGAGGCGCCTGCATAGTTCCAGTTCGAGACGGGATGAATCACCTCCGTTGAAGCATTTTCATCGTGACCGCTCAAGCGCCTTCCTAGATCGCAAATAATTTCCAGGTCGCGTTTCGCCTCGCCGCGGATCGGAAGGGCAGGCCGCACCCACTGGACACGGCGCTCGGTGTTGGTAAAGGTGCCTTCCTTCTCAGCAAAGCTCACGCCCGGCAGGACAACATCGGCGAGCTGGGCGGTCTCATTCAGGAAGATATCCTGGGACACCAAAAACTCGATCTTTGACAGTGCTTCCTTCACGTGGTTCATGTTCGGGTCCGAAAGGATCGGGTTTTCGCCCAGGATATAAAGCGCCTTGATGCGGCCACCCAGGATGCCGTTCATCAATTCCGTGACGGTCTGCCCAGGTTTGGACGGGATTTTCACCGAGGTCTTCCAGGCGCTTTCAAATTTAGCCCGAACGCTCTCATCCAGGACAGATTGATATCCGGTAAGGACGTTTGGCAGTCCACCCACGTCACAGGCGCCTTGTACATTGTTCTGTCCACGCAGGGGATTGACACCCGAGCCTGGCTTGCCAAAATTGCCCGTCAGGAGCGCAAGATTTGCCAGCGCCTGGACGTTATCCACGCCGTGGGAGGACTGGGTAATGCCCATCGCCCAGAAGATGGCGGCGCTTCCAGCCCGGCCGTAGATTCGGGCAGCCTCGATGATCTGATCCGCAGGGACCCCGCTGATCTCCTCGCCCCACTGGGGCGTGCAATCCTGTACAGCTTCCTTGAGAGCTTCAAAGTTTTCCGTTCGCGCCGCGATGAAATCCTGCTTCGCCAGACCTTCTTCGATGATGACATGCGTCATCGTATTCAGAAGGGCCACATCCGTTCCCGATCGCGGACGAAGGTGCAACGAGGCAAAGCTGGCCAGCTCGATCTCGCGCGGATCAACGAGGATCAGCTTCGCCCCGCGCTTGCGAACCGCCTTCTTCATCTCGAGGCTGATGACCGGGTGCGCCTCGGTCGTGTTGCTGCCCGTCACGAGGAGCACATCGGCGAGATGGATATCCGCGATGGAGTTGGTCATCGCGCCCGAGCCCAGTGTCGCTGCCAGACCGGCAACGGAACTGGCGTGTCAGAGCCGCGCGCAGTGATCGACGTTGTTCGTGCCGATCAGACCGCGCGCCACCTTTTGGAGAAGATAATTTTCCTCGTTCGTACACTTGGCCGAGACGAGAAACCCGATCGAATCAGGTCCATACGTGTCGCGGATTTCCAGCAGTCTCCCGGCGACATGTCCCATCGCTTCGCCCCATGTTGTGGGAACAAGCTCTTCATTTCGACGGATGAGCGGTTGTGTCAGGCGGTCCCTGGAATGGATAAAGTCATATCCGAAGCGGCCTTTGACGCATAAGTTGCCGTGATTCGCAGGCGAATTGAACGGCGACGTGGACTTGTACACGATATCATCCTTGATATGGAGATTGAGCGTACAGCCCACGCCACAATAGGGACAGATGGTGGTGGCGATGCGGTCGGGTTTGATCATAGTCTCTCGAATAGAACTTCTTCGTTT
>JBLMZU010000501.1:0-9284 GCA_050258995.1 Bacteroidota bacterium | reverse complement strand
GTTGAAAGGCAGGTTGCCCTGGGATGTCCATGTGCTGCCTGCATTGGTCGTGTGGAGGAGAACCGGCAGGCTGCTGTCAGAGGCTGTGGCCAGCACCCAGCCCTTCGACCAATCCTGGAAGAAGGCATTCTGTATGGAGGAGATGTCCGGCGCGGTGACGTTGTACCAGGTCCCACCGCCGTCCATGGTCCACAGGACGTAGGCATTGCCGATTGCCCAGCCGGTGGAGGAATTCTGCATGAATAACTTTTGGATTTGTGGCGCTGGCACAACGACGCCTGATCCCGGGACCGGTGTGGTGTTAGTTGTGGATGTGGGCGTAAATGACGGCGTGACAGGAGGCGTCGTCCACGCAAAGGTAGCCATGATCCGGGCGAACACTGCCGACTCAGCCGCTTGATCGAAGTTCGGCGGTGGAGGATATATGGCGCCGAGGGAATGCAGCATGAAGTCCATGCTTATGCAGGCATTGCCACGGAGTGTGGAATAGGCGACCCAGTTATAAATATTCCCGGCTGCACCATCTCCTCCCGTTTGTTTGAGGAACGGGATCCCATTGATCACGACAGTTTCTGACGGGGAACCAGGCGGTGATGTTGCGGATAAGGGACTCTGACAGGGGCTGGCATTTTCAACGACGATTGTCTCCAGATATTTCTCCACCAGGTTTGTTCCTGGCGTAAACGGCAGGTTCATCTTGAGATAGGCAGGAGACTGGCTGAGGATCTGGGCCTGCGGCGGGTACATGAACTGGAATCCATATTGCTGGTTGGTGTACGTCAGCCACTGTGGTGGGACGGGTGTGATCGTTGGCGGCGTTGGACTTGCCGCCCGTTCGATGCGCGGCGCAGCCCACACGGCGCGGTCATTCGATGCGTATCCGGTTGCCAGCAGGGTCAGGATAAAACGCACGCTCCGGCCGGCAAGCGGAGTCAGGTCCACATCGACGGCGTGGGACTTGCCTTCATTCTGCTCGCGCCACTGCCAGAACGTTCCGATGTAACCATTGGCGGCCATGTAGTCGAGACGGAAATTAACGTAACAGCTCGAGCCATATTCGCAACCGACGATGCCCTTGAAGTGGTCGCCCGGCTGGACGGTGAAAGCTGGATAGGTTCCCTGGATGTAGCCGTTATAGCGGAACTGCGGGAAAGTCAACAAACCAGGTGTGCTGGCAGTTCCGTCCTCCAGTTTGGCAGGGTTCAGGGATAGGACAAAGCCCTTCGAGTCGCCGTCTGTGCCGGGGCAGGGCAGGGCGCCAGCTCCGCTTTTCCACTGCGCCGAGCAGACGTTTGCCAGGAAGTCATACGAGGCAGTATTGGCTGGCGAATCGCCCGCCACATGGATCGACACCCAGACCGGGTCGGACGCGTTCGAACCGATGCCGAAGAACTGTCCGCTTGCGTTGGCAAGGATCCAGAAGCCGCGATACTGGCCGGCGCCGGAGGGAGCCACCATGTTGACAGAGATATCCACCGTCTGGTCATGGACGGCACCCCAGGGCAGGTTGACGGCTGTCGGCGCGCTCATCTGCTCGCCGCTGTAGTAGACCAGTTTATAGGAAGTGGTCCACACACAGGAGCCGCTGTTCTTCAAACGCCATGTTTTTGTGAAAGCTTCACCGGGTGCGAAGGTTGTGCCATCCTGGACCGTCACATCGGTGACGAAGGTCGCCCGGTCGCAGCCTGCCGGTCCGGCGGTGGGAGGCGGGGGCGTGAGCGGGGTGGCGGTCGGCGTCAATGGCGGGAGGGCCGTCAGCGTGGCAGGAGGCGCGGGCGGCTGCGTTGTCCCGGTGCGGACGATGCGCGGCGATCCCCAGAGGGCGCGATCTCCGGTCGCCAGTCCGCTCGAAAGGAGCATGAATACGAACCTGACTTTCTGGCCCGCCAGTGCGGTCAGGTCCAGGTTGGCGCGATAGAATCGCTTGTCGTACGCCTCCTTCCAGCTCCAGAGCGTTTTTTGTACGCCGTTTGGCAGGATGTAATCGACCCGGAATGTGACATAACAACCGGCCGCGCCGAACTCGCAGTTGACGAGTGTCTGCAATTTGTCTCCTGCCTGCACTTGAAACTCAGGATAGGCAGCCTGGATGTATCCGTTGAATTTATTCTGCGGGACCGTTAGCAGACCCGGCTCTGAAGCAAAGGAGTCATCTTCCAAATGTGGATTGCTGACTTGTAACGAATAACCGCGGCTATCCCCGCTGGTCCCTGGATAGGGCAGCAGGCCAGCCCCGCTCTTCCACTGGGCATAGGGCGCGTTGCTCACGAAATCGTAGACCACCGCCTGAATGTCGATAACGTTGATATCCACCCAGAACGGATCATTCCCCGACTCGCCGATACCGAATTGAGTCACGCTACCGTTGCTCAGTTTCCACAGGCTTTTGTAATGACCGGCTGTGCTGGGCGCGATCAGATTGACCGAAAGATCCAGCATCTGACCGGGCGACACGCTGACGGGAATCTTAACGGATGTTGCAGGTCCCATACCATCTCCGCCGGTCCACACGAGACTGTAAGAGGTATCCCAGGTGCAGCTGCCGTTGTTCAGAAGACGCCATGTTTTTGTGAAGGCTGCCCCGGCTGTAAAGGACGAACCATCCGGGATGGTCAGGTCGGACACGAATTGAGCCGAATCACAGACCGCTGCCAATGCGAGTGCTGTGGATTGTGAGAGCAGCATCCCGGCCAAAATCATAACGCTAAGAATTCTGTGCCTGAACATACGCCTCCTCGATCATGACCCCGTGTCATGAATGTGCGGTGTTTCTTACAGTAATCATTGCATAGAAAGTTGGCCGTACATTAAAAAATTCCTGACAAATTCAATGCAGAAATTACAGCTATTTATTGTAGAATCAACCCATTGAATTTTGCTGGAGGATTTATGAATCTGGACGACCTTGAATATTTCAAAAAGCTTGACACGCTCGATATGATGGGTGAGATCGACAATCTGCCCGATCAGCTTGCCGGCGCCTATGAGCTTGGAATGCGACATGAGCTCCCTGCTATGAAGGATGTGCGCCAGGTGGTGATCGCCGGCATGGGCGGCTCCGCCATTGGCGCGGACCTGCTGGCCTCGTACTGCGCCTCGCTCGCCCCGCTGCCTGTTTCCGTTCATCGTGATTATGGTTTACCCCTGTATGCCCGCGGCCCGGAAACATTGGTAATCTGTTCGTCGCATTCCGGCAATACCGAGGAAACGCTGGATGCGTTCGATGCTGCAGTCAAAGCCGGATGCCGCATCCTGGCGGTTTGCACCGGCGGGGAGCTGGCAAAGCGCGCCCGGGGAGAAAATATCCCGGTGTGGACCTTCGAGCATAAGGGACAGCCGCGCGCCGCTGTGGGCTTTTCGTTCGGCCTGCTGCTGGCGCTGTTCGAGCGCCTGGGCTTTGTCCCGGACCAGAAGGAAGCGATGCAGGATGCTGTTCATTTCATGAAGAGGTCGCAGGAAACCCTCAAAGCGGATATCCCCGCTGTGAAGAATCCCGCCAAGCGCTACGCGGGCCAGCTGATGGGCAGGTGGGTGACGGTCGTCGGATCGGGCCTGCTGACCACCGTTGCCCGCCGCTGGAAGGGGCAGATCAATGAGGTCGCCAAGGCCGGCGCGAACTTCGAGTTCATCCCCGAGGCCGACCACAATACCCTGGCAGGGACGATCAATCCACAGGAGACACTCAACGCCCACACCATGACGATCTTTCTGTGTGCCCCCTCCGATCAGCCGCGCAATCGCCTGCGCCTGGACCTGACCCGCAAGGCATTCATGCTGGAGGGATTGAACACGGACGCGGTCATGGCTCGCGGCCATACCCCCTTGGCGCACATGTGGACCATGATTTTGTTCGGGGATTACATGGCTTATTATCTGGCAATGGGCTATGGCGTCGACCCGACGCCGATCAAGGCGCTGATCGATTTTAAACAGGCGATGGCCCAAGCGAAGTAAATTGATAGACTCCTGGAGCTTATTCCCGGAGCAGAAATCTTATCCTGCCCATAAATAATGAAAAGAGCGGCCCACCTTGGGTCGCTCTTTTGCGTCGGGTTCCCACACAATATCAAATTTGCCGTCTGCACGTCCATTTGGGGGAATCATTTATGCCGATGGCGCAGTAGCCATCCTCTTTGATCTGCATATGGATGTGATCCGGCACGTTGCATTCAAAATGATAACGGCCATCCTGATCCCTGAAGAGAGTGGCACGCGATGAATTGGCGGGCTCAACACGAACCGGCCAGGATGCCCATATGCGTATTGCCTTCTTCATGTTTCAAGGGTTATGTATTTCCGTCTCGGCTTGATTCCTCCCGCGCCCGCGAAGTATCCCTGGATGGTTTTGATATCTTCTTCTGCATTCTCGGTAGGGTAAAACACCTGCCCGATGCGGACGGTCTTGTGACGGCCATCCACAACCGCCATGACGATCGGGACCCCGGCACCTTTGGCGATGTAATAAAAGCCGCGCTTCCATTCCACCACCTGATGACGTGTCCCCTCCGGGGCAATGGTCAGGACGAACTTTTCGGATTCGTTGAAGACCTTCACCATTTGATCCACCAGCCCCGTGGACCGCCGGCGGTCCACGGGAATCCCGCCGCAGTAGCGGAACAGCCAGGCAACAGGGAAGCGGAACGCCTCCGCCTTAGCCATGACGCGGACATCCGCCCGCAGGCTGAAGATCACCCCCAGGTACAAAATGGCATCCCAGTTGGAGGTGTGCGGTGCGCCGATCAGGACGAACCTGGGCAGATCTGGAAGTTTCCCATCGATGCCCCAGCCATAAATCCGCATCAAGAACCTTGCGTAGTAATGAAAGAAGGCACTCAGGATGGGAGTATTGAAGATGGTCCTGTTCATTGCCCACAGTGTATCACATTGGAAAACAAGAAAGGTCACATGCTGAAAAACAGTATGACCTCTATACTTTGGTTCTGCCAGCAGTGCAACTGCTGGCAGAACCTGGGACCTAAACCCGCCAGTACTCGCCTCCACCGCCTTCGCGCTGCATCAGGCCAAAACCGACGAGCTCGCGGCGCAGGGTGGCGGTGTCGTCGTTATAGCGTTTCAGGATTTCGTTGACCTGTTTCTCGCTATAGCGCCTGTCTGGCTCGAATGCTTTGACGACGTAGCGCAGGACCGCTTCCAGTTTCTTGCGCTGGGCGGGGAGTGTCTTGAGACTCCCGTCCTTGCGCGTATAGTCGCGGATCACTTTCTTGTCGTAGGCATCCGCATCCACCTCAGAGGCAACACTGGAAAGCTCTCCCTGGCTGAACATGGTGCGGGCCTTTTCATCCAGCACAGAGTGGTCCAGCTGGTAGACGTTGTAATAGCTCTCCGAGCGGGATCTCACCAGCCCAACTTCAGACAACCGCGACAGGTGATGCGAGACCGTGGAAGGCTTGAGCTGCAGCAGCTCGGCCAGCTCCTCCACGCTGTAGGATTTCTCCGCCAGCAGGCCGACGATCTTGAGCCGGTTCGAATCGGCCAGTGCCTTGAAAAAGGTTACAAGTTCTTCGCTCATGTCCATCCTCCTTCAGGCCTCACGGATCCTGTCACTCGTGTTGTAGCCGCGTTCCCCAAAGGGCTGCAGCTTCTCCAGCCAGATCTGCTCAAGCAGGGTGAGCTCGTCCTTAAGGTTGAAGTTCGGATCATCCTTTACCCGCACGACTTCCAGAATTTCAAACACGAATTGATCCGGGCCCAGCTCGTTCCAGTCCCTTTGCAACTCCTTGTTGGTGTGGCTGCCGTTCCTCAGCATGAACCGGTTGCGATTCAACAGGCCTTCCAGGTTTAGACTGCTTCCCAGCAGCACTTTGCCGTTCGAAAGGTTCTTGACCTGATATACCCCCGAGGGTTTCACCCGTTCCTTGTATTCGCGTTGAAGCTCTTTTCTTGATTTCTTGTTCTCGTTCATTTCTTCACTCTCCAGTAACGGGTTCCATCGCTTTCGCGCGCCATCAATTCGTTATCCACTAAATAACGGCGCAGGGCAGCCGTATCCAAATGGAAGCGGCGCAGGATCGTGTTGACTTCCTTCTCGGTGTAGTTCGTATCGTAGGCGAACGCGTCCACAATGAAGTTCAGGATGATGAGCTGCTTTTTGCCAGGCGAGGGGATCTGCCTGAGGGTCCCGTCCGCGTTAAGGTAATTCTTCAACACTTTGCGGGCATCCTCGGTCTCTTCGGTATTCACCTCGAAGGTCGGGCGCCTGCCCTGGAACTGCATTCGGGCATAGGTCTCGACGGTCTTCTCGTCCAGGTCGTAAAAGCCTTCGCTTTCGTTGACGAGCCCTACTTCCACGAGGTAAGCAAGGTGGTTGAACACGTCCCTGAGGGGGAGGTGCAACTGCTCGGCAATATCCGATTGGGTTGCCTTGCCGCGCACCAGGACCCCAATGATACGCAGACGGTCGGCTGAAGCCAGCGCTTTGACAAATGACAGCATTTCAGGGTTTTCATTCATTTTTACTCTCTTCTAATTATTTCGATACTTATCGAAATGGATTTTATTCCAAATCGGTTGTTTGTCAAGGTTTTATTAACGCAGGCATAGCATAAATAGCACAGTGGGACGCATCAGGTATAATTTCCATGTAAGAGTCGACCCTGCCGCCTGTTTTTAAAATACTAAATTCTTGGAGTGCCTCCAAGGCCGGATTTCAATTTTAATTTGGACAAGTACGCGGCACTCCGTAAAAAATTTTTGGAGGTGCCTGGTGGATCTCTCGAAGCACGCTTTCTTTGAGGGAAAGATTGTCCCGTTCTCGGACGCAAAGATCAGCATTGCTACACATGCCTTTTTATATGGAACAGCCGTATTTGGGGGAATGAGAGCCTACTGGAACGAAGAGAAGAGCCGTCTCTTCGTTTTTCGTCCTTATGACCACTTCCGCCGCCTGCTGCACTCGGCGCGCATGCTGGCCATGCAGACCGATTACGATGAGGAAAGCCTGATCCAGCTTACGCTTGACCTGCTGCGCACCGATAACTGGCAGCAGGATATCTACATGCGTCCCACCTTTTATAAGGCGGATCTGGGAATCGGCGTGCGTCTGCACGACCTGAAGGATGAGTTCTGCATGTTCGTGATTGCCTATGTCCCATACGTGAAGAACGACACCAACGCCCACGTCACGATTTCCTCCTGGCGGCGCATCGACGATAATGTGATCCCGGCCCGCGGCAAGGTGGCGGGCGCTTATGCCAACTCGGCCCTGATCAAAACGGATGCCAACCGCTCCGGCTTCGACGAGGCACTGGTTCTAGACCAGAACGGGCACGTCTCGGAAGGCTCGGCGATGAACGTCTTTATGCTGCGGGATGGAGTCCTGGTCACGCCGCCGGTCACGGATAACATCCTGGAGGGCATCACGCGCCGGTCCATCATCGAGCTGGCACGTAATGAATTGGGATTAACCGTCCTGGAGCGCTCGATCGACCGGACGGAAGTATTCATCGCCGAGGAAATGTTCATGACCGGGACGGCCGCCGGCGTTACCGCGGTGACGAAGATCGATCACCGTCCCGTCGGCGCGGGCGTGATGGGCCCGATCACGACCAGGCTTCGGACCACATATGCAGATATCGTACGCGGGAGAAATAAAAAGTACGAGCATTGGAATCTTGCAGTCTAAAAACAACCGGCCGGGACCAAGTCCCGGCCGGTTGTTTCATCATCCAATCGATTACTTGTTTTTCTTGAATCTCACCAGTACCAAATTCTTCGCGCAATCACTGGATGTGCTGACGAACACCTGGTCTGAGAGGGGAATGTTCTGCAGGTCCACGAGCTGGACATAGAGCGTGTTCTTGGTCTGAATGGGGGTGCTGCCAAGCACGAACTCAAACCCGGACGGCCCGTATTCCTTGTTGATTCCGGTGACAGTCTGTTGTTCCACCGATTTCCCGTCCAGCGTGCCGCGCAGCACGACCACCATGCCGATGATGGGACTGTTGTTGGAGTCCACCACCGTTCCACCGATCCCGGCCCAGTTGCAGGCCAGCTCGGGATGGATAACAGTGCTCTCCACCTGCTGGGTCGTGGCGCTGAACGGTGCCTTGGGAGTGCGTGTGGCGGTCGGCGGCTTGAGTGTCCGCGTGGGGGGCACGAGCGAGAAAGGCGTGTCTGTAAAGAATGGTGTGAAGGTGGGGCGCGGCGTATTGCTGGGGGTCATGACAAGTGTCGGGCTGGCAGTCCAGGTGGGCTCCATCTGGAGAGGAGTAACGGTCAGCGTAGGCGGCTGGTTGAATCCGCCGGGAGGCAGGAAGTTAAAGGATGATTGGGGGTTGAGGAAGATCATTACAAAATAACCGGCGATACAGACTGTAATGATCAGCACCAGAATGGTGAGCATGTCCCAGAGCGGCATCGCATTGCCATGGGGCTGTGATTGTGTTCCGTCGAAGTCGAAATCGTCGCTCATCTAATTTGCTCCATTACCAAAAGGTGACGTTCACTTTTTTTGATGAATATGATGAATAAGACTTGGCAGAAGTGACTCTCACCTGAGTAGACTATCCCGGCGCAAGGACAATGCTTGCCTGCTGGCGATGCAGCTCGATCCAGTTTTTCAGCGCCAGTTCCTGAAGGGCAATATAGGCATCCGGTGACAGGGCGCGGTTGGGATCGTGTTCCAGAACCTTCACAATATGATACCCAACATCTGTGGCAATCACTTCGCTGTGACCACCCACCGGCAGGCTGAACGCGGCCTCTTCGATCTTGCTATCGAGCAGATAGCCTCGCGGCACCCAGCCAAGGTCGCCGCGCGTTGTTGGGTCAGCCCGGGCCGCCAGCTCATTGAAATCGGCTCCATCATTTAATTGCTGGAGAAAGCTCTGCGCTGTATCTTGATTATAGAGCAGAATTTGCTGGACGTGTACCTGCTCGGCAGTACTGGGGACCGCCGTAACGATTTTGTCACGCATCCAGGCCGCCTCTGCCTCCCGCCTCAGCGCGGACCGGAAATCCTGATCAGTGTACCCGTGATCGGACTGCCACTTCGAGAGGTTTTCCATGCCCCCGATCTGGGCGGCGAGCGAGTCAATGCGGGCCTGTAATGCGGCGTCGTCCAGGGTGAAGCCGGCAGCCCGGGCACCCTGGGCAAGCAGCAGCTGGGAGGTCATGTCGTCGATCACGGCCTTGGTGGCATCCAGCGAAGCGACGGTTTTTCCAAGTGCCTGCTGGGCCGCGGTGTAACGGGCTACCTCGGCATCGAATTCTTTTACCGAAACCCCCTCGCCGTTGACGATCAGGGCCTGGGGCTCGGGCGTGTT
>JBLMZU010000500.1:0-4648 GCA_050258995.1 Bacteroidota bacterium | reverse complement strand
GTGATATCTGGACTTTACTGCCAGGTCGACCATGTAGCGACGCACATCCGCGTCCACATACACCCCTTCTACTGCTGCCCGCATTTCCAGAAAGGTATCCGCGGAAATAATTGCCTGCAGGGCCACAATATCTTTCTTACGCTCAGCGCGTCGCTTCAATATTTCATCTTCCTCCTCCGGGGTTGGATACCCGATGGAAAACTTGACCATGAAACGATCCAACTGAGCCTCGGGAAGTGGAAAAGTGCCTTCATATTCGATCGGATTCTGAGTGGCAATCACGATGAAAGGGTCGGGTAAGGGCAGGGTTTCCCCTTCCAGGGTGACATGGTATTCCTGCATGGCTTCCAGCAGCGCTGATTGTGTTTTGGGGGAGGCCCGGTTGATCTCATCGGCAAGCAAAATATTGGCAAATATCGGGCCCTTACGCAGCGTAAAGCGGTTATGCTCGCTGTCAAATACATATCCGCCCGTGATATCCCCGGGAAGGAGATTAGGAGTAAATTGAATCCGCTTGAACTCCATCCCCAGCGCTCTAGCAAAAGAGTTGGCGATCAGGGTCTTTGCCAGCCCGGGGTAATCTTCCAACAGGATGTGACCTCCTGAAGAGAGAAAGGCTGCCATCATCAGGTTGAGCACTTCCCGTTTGCCGACAACTGCCTCTTCAACCTCTTGAATCACCTTGGCAGATAGTTCGGCGACTTGTTCAATGCTCCTTGTGTGTGAATTTTCAATCGTCATTTTTGATCTCCAGCGATGTTTCTATAAAATTAAGAACTTCACTGATCATTTTTTCGTGCTCAGCTTTTGCCTGTCCTGACCATTGGTATATCCATTTTCGGGGAGTCGTTCTAAGGGATTGAAAAAAGTTTTTGATCCGTCCACCGGTCTCCTGCAGCTCTTGCGGGAAAAAATAAGTATGAATGTTCTCTGGTAGGGGAATATCGCCTTGCCGTAAAGCCTCGTGTATACCAAAATTATTCGCTATCCTTTGTTTCGATGCGTAAGAGGATGTCAGCAGGTGGACAAGTGACTGCCTAAGGATTTTATCCTCTTGAACGTTCCGACCGTCATAAGTAAATAGAATGTGCCAATACCCAATCCTATTAATTGTCGCGTTTGTCTCTGGGAAATCAACTTGTTGAGGATGACTAGACTTTTCGCCTGGCAGGAGGCGAAATAGAAAAATGACCGCAACGAGGATCATGATGGTCCAAAAATATTCCTGGTCCACACTTAATATCAGAATTCGCAAAAGGAACCAGACAACCAGCGCCGTCGGTTTGATGATGTTATCTAATATAAAGGGCCAAAAAAGCATCCCTACGAAAAGGATTATCGCTGCAGCAAGGAATAAAACAACAACCCACCTGGAGATTTTCATTTCAGCTCGCTTCCCTCGCCTGACGGCAGTAGAGCATAATGGATTCCATACATTGGATTGCCTTCTGTTCATCTGCAGTATTGGGCTGCCAATTACCGTACCGTACTGCATCAAAAAGCCGGGTCAGTTGATGGATGGGTTCGTGGGGTACTCCGGCCGCTTTCAATAGATTTTCAAATTCTCCAGTTGTCATGAAATCTTTTCGTTCAATTCCCTGCGCCTTGTTCAGTGCCAGGCTCATTTGCACGTAGCATCTAATGATCACGTCTTTCAAATCCGAACCGCTTTTCAATGCCTGCCAGGCTTTCTCTGCTTCCGAACCTACCAGGTCAATTGTTTTTGCCTGACGCGAGGCAAATATCCATACTCCTACCAGCACACTGACTGCCAACAATCCAATTCCAACCAGCCAGAGAAGCGGGGTGGGCACTGGCCCTAGCGGTGATGTAACCACCGGCTGGGGTGTTGGAATAGGCACATCCAGTGCTGAGTTATAGTTTGCAGAACTGGAGCTCAGCAAGGTTAGGGAACTCAAGACACTGAAGATCACACAGATGACCAGCATGGAACGGAGCAAACCTACGATGAACTTCCAATCAGCACCTGTGAGTAATTTATAGGTCAAATACAAAGTTGCTACGACAAGCATGATAGCAATAAGTACAACAACAAACTGATTGACCGAAATAGATACAATTTCATCTTGGTTTGTTGGGGCTATCATTTGACCATGCTGCAAGCTGGGGAGCGGCATCCCCGGCTGGAGTGCCAATTTAGGAAGGCTGGCTGCAATCATCATCACGATGAATGTAACCAGCCCGAGCACGATAAGTGTCTTTCGTTTTGTACTGGGTGTCATCTCACAGAATTTCCTCTGATATTGTATACCTACTGTTTTTTGAAAATTGTATGTCTCAAAATCACTCGTTTTTACGGCTATCTTTAGCCCAGAATTGAGACATTAGTTTTTCAATATTCAGTAATCCTTCCCATGCTGTACGAACTATCTTTTGATCTTATGAAGGTTCCATTCTCAATACCAACGAGTCAGAATTTCCTTATACCCAGAGCAGGGCAGGCTTTACAGCTTGCCCCGCTCTCACCTAAGTGTCTGCCGTGGCGATTGGAAATCTTGGGTCGGCATTTGAAATTCATATTGATCAGGAGGCATTTATTCCTCTAACGCCAGGGCGATAGCCTGTTCGGGTGACATCGCGTGGCCCTCCGACCATGCGGAGGCATAAACTTCCTCCCCAAGTTGAGTACGCGCCTGGGCAATAGATTCAGCATAGTCCTCCTGAAAGGTCAGAGGAAGCGGTTCGTTGATCGCTTCACGCCAGGACGCCGCCGCGCCCCAAAGACGGGCTGCGTGCTGTGACTTTCCCAGCGCTGCCGCGGCCAAGCCCAGCGCCTCCAGCGTGAATGGCGGTTGCGACTTGTTCCCAAGTTCCCGATAAGTGTTCAAGGCTTTCTTGAGCATTTCTATCGCGCGGTTGTATTCACGACGCAGACGCGCCACATCTGCTAACCCGCCGAGGGACCAAGCCATGAGTGAGTAGTCGCCCAAGTCTCGGGTAAGCCGCAGGCTTGCTTCCCACTGGGTAGCGGCACGCTCAATATCTCCCAACCTAAACCAGGCATCACCCAAAATAACCTGGGCGTACGCAATTCCCCACCTCTCTCCGGTGGATTGAAGCAGAGACAAACTCTCTTGTAACAACTCGATCGCCTCCTCTCGCTTGCCTTTAAGACGAAGGCTATCGCCCAGGTCAATAAGTGCCAGGCCTACACCTTGATTGTCTCCAATTTCGCGATATAACTTGATGCTTGAGTCTGCCAATGTCTCGGCTCGGACGTAATCGCCCATATATCTCGATATCATGGATGATACGCGTAGCGCTTTTGCTCGCTCCGCTCCGCGCACGCCATGGTCAGAGGTTAGCAGCTTCTCGAACCATCGACTGCCTTCACTTAAGTGACCGTTATTATGCCAAAACCATGCCAATGCCCCAGCTATTTGCAGTCCTTCATTAGCATGATCGCTTTCAAGTGACCAGCTTAATGCCGCACGCAGGTTGTCATGTTCCATCTCCAATCGATTTGCCCAGGCCCTTTGATCAGTGCTAAAAATGTGCGGTTCTGCCTTTTCTGCGTACATCAGGAAATATGCAAGATGACGATCGCGAGACCACCTGGCATTACCAGACTCTTGAAGTTTTTCTCCGGCATACTGGCGAATTGTCTCAAGCAGCTGATAGCGAACGTTGTCGCGCTGTTCGACAATCACCAGTGATTTGTCTACAAGGCGCGAAAGCCCATGAAGTACTGATCGATTTGAATCCAATTGCGCCACTGATTCAAGCGCATCCAGTGTGAAACCCCCGACAAAGACCGAAAGTTGTCGAAAAAGTTCTCTTTCCGTTTCTGTCAGCAGTTCATAGCTCCAATCCAGGGTCGCCCGCAATGTTTGTTGTCGGGAGGGTGCGATTCGACTACCGCCAGTCAGCAATGCGAAACGGTCGTCGAGCCGTGCAGCGATTTCCTCTGGTGATAACGTCTTGACGCGCGCGGCAATCAGTTCGATGGCCAATGGCAATCCATCGAGTTGAGCACAGATGGACGCGACCGCCTGGATTCTTTCGGCATTCAGTACGAAATCGGAACGAGCTGCGCGGGCACGCTCGGCAAACAGTAATAGAGCTGGAAACTCGGAAATGGTTTCTACGTCAACGATGGAGTACTTTTTTGGCATATCCAGTGCAGGTACTGAATAGAGCCATTCACCAGGGATTTGCAGCGCTTCGCGGCTCGTGGTCAGGATTTTCAAGCGGGGGCAGGCTGAAAGGAGGGAAGAAGCGAGCGGAGTTACATCGTCGATCAGATGCTCGCAATTATCCAGCACAAGCAGCATTCGCCTGTTTCCTATGCCATCCCTGAGATGTTTCTCGGCAGACAAGTCACTTTTTTTAACATACCCAAGCACCTGTGCAAGGGCGGAAGGTATCAGGGATGGCTGATCCAGCGGAGCCAGCGCGACAAAGAAAACCCCATCGGGGAAATGGGCCAGTGACTCCCTCGCTGATTCGATGCTCAGGCGTGTCTTGCCGATTCCCGGCGGGCCGATCAAAGTAACCAAGCGGATATCTGGATTGGTCAAATAGTCATGGACAGCTGCAACAGCCTTATCCCGCCCAATTAAGGAAGTAAAGGTTGCCGGTAAATTCGAACGGGGTTGTGGGGGTAGTGCTGGTGTTGAGCCGCGCC
>JBLMZU010000499.1:0-3332 GCA_050258995.1 Bacteroidota bacterium | reverse complement strand
ATCCGCCTGTCCGCGCGGCGTTTCATTTTCATCCCCGGATGGTTTACGGGCCAGCCAGCCGCGCGCCAGCGGTGAAAACGGAATCACGGCAATCTTCTGGTCCTGGCAAAGCGGCAGCATTTCCCGTTCATCTTCGCGGTAGAGCAGGTTGTAATGGTCCTGCATGGAGACGAAGCGCGTCCAGCCGTGCAGGTCGGCGGTATATAGGGCCTTGGTAAACTGCCAGGCATGCATAGCGGACGCTCCGATATAGCGAGCCTTGCCGGAACGGACCACATCGTTCAAGGCTTCCATCGTCTCTTCGATCGGCGTCTCATAGTCCCAGCGATGGATCTGGTAGAGGTCCACGTACTCCATGCCGAGACGTTTCAGGCTGGCATCGATCGAGCTGAGGATGTGTTTGCGAGAGAGGCCGCGGTCATTCGGGCCGGACCCCATTGGGAAATAGACCTTGGTGGCAATCACCACTTCCTCGCGGGGCACAGACAGGTCACGCAGCGCCCGGCCCAAGACGATTTCGCTCATCCCCTGGGAATAGACATTGGCCGTGTCAAAGAAGTTGATGCCCAGTTCCAGGGCACGCCGGTAATACGGCCGGCTCTGCTCCTCGTCGAGCTCCCAGTGCTGGCCCTCTGTCGGCGGCTGACCGTAGCTCATGGTGCCGAGACAGATGCGAGAAACCTTCATTCCGGTATTTCCAAAGCGAATGTATTCCATTCTTTCCCTTTCCAAAGATCGATTTATTGATGACCGACGACGCGATGCGGGACATACGGTTCTTCCAGATAGACGACCTCTTCCGGGGTCAGCTTCACCGACAAAGCCCCAATCGCCTCTTCCAAATGCGAGATCCTTGTTGCCCCGATGATAGGGGCTGCAACCGGCTCCTTTTGTAACAGCCAGGCCAGCGCAACATGGGTGCGCGAAACACCGTGCTTCTGGGCGATTTCCGCGACCCGCTCCACAATCTTCCGATCCGTTTCTGAGGTTGAGTCATACTTCTTTTTTGCGATCTCATCGGTTTCAGAACGTAGTGTATTTTCAGAGGACCAGTCACGTGTCAGCCTTCCTGCCGCGAGCGGACTGTATGGGATCACACCGATCTTTTCCTCACGACAGAGAGGCAACATTTCCCGTTCCTCTTCACGATAGATCAGGTTCAGGTGATCCTGCATCGAGACAAAACTTATCCAACCATGTTTTTCGGAGACATGCAGCGCCTTCTGAAACTGCCAGGCCCACATGGCGGAGGCGCCGATGTAGCGTGCCTTGCCCGCCCGCACCACATCGTTCAGCGCTTCCATCGTCTCTTCGATCGGGGTTTCATAGTCCCAGCGATGGATCTGGTACAGGTCCACGTAATCCGTCCCCAGCCGCTTCAGGCTGTTATCGATCTCGCTCAGGATCGCCTTCCGTGACAGCCCGGCACCATTTGGTGTGTCCCTCATCCTGCCATGGAGCTTGGTGGCAATAATGACATCATCCCGCCTGGCGAAATCCTTCAAAGCGCGTCCAAGGATCTCTTCACTCGCTCCCAGGGAATAAACGTTTGCCGTGTCGAAGAAATTAATCCCCAATTCAAGGGCTTTCTTGATGATCGGCCGGCTGTTTTCCTCGTTCAGCACCCATTTGTGAATCCAACGCTCTGCATCTCCGAAGCCCATACAGCCGAGGCAGATGCGCGAGACCTTCATGCCAGTCGATCCTAATCGAGCGTATTCCATTGTTTTCTCCCATGAGGTAAATTTTCTCTATCCTGCATCATCGATCTTCAATCGCTGCTCTTGTTTTCCGAATGGGCGCGCTCGACAGCCAGGAAGGTCACCATATCCCAGGCGTTGCGGATGCCGACAAGCAGAAGGATGATCATGGCCGAGCCAACCATATACAATGTCGGAACGGGGTTTTCTGTGAGCAGAAACGCAGAGACAACCAGCAGGCCATGGGCGAGAAGAGGGATTGCCATATACCAGGTCCAGTCCTCCAACGTCGATTGATAGTGAGGCACCCGCCGTAACCTCCGAAATACGACGATCAGATAGCATACCATCCCTAGGCCCAACAGGCCGAGCAGCAGGCTGACCATTGAGAATGCCTGCCAGGGCGCGCTGAGGATCCCGGCAAGCGCAAGGACAGCACAAAAATGCACGACCGTTGGCGTATTGAACGCGGAGACTGCTGCATTCAAGATCGATACATGCGAATCAATACCGGCGATCAGGGTTGTGACGACGAACATTAAACCCGTCAGGGTTGCTGCGGCAGTACCGATGATCATATAAAAGTTCTGCCAGCTTCCGAGGAGGGATAAGTCAGTTCCTTGTGTCATAAATCCGTTTTCCAGCACTTGTCTTGCACATATGGCACTCCATAAAGGTATGGGGACAGTATATCCCTTTACACAATCAAAGGCGCTCGGGCGCAAGCCTGGTTGTCATCCGCTCCCAATACATGATAAAGATCCCACTGAGCAATGTCAGACAGGCGCCCAGCCATGTCGTCAAGGCGGGGATCTCCTGCCAGATGATAAATCCCCACATCACGCTGAGAGGCAGGGAAGCGTATTCAAACGGCGCCACCACAGAGGCTGGCGCTGTGCTATAAGCGCGTGTCATGAAATACATCCAGGCAGCCCAAACGAATCCCAATCCGCACATAATGGCAAAATCCACCAGAGTGGGCACGGTCCAGGTATGGAAAAGAAATGCAACGCTTGGATGAGCGCCAGGGATTTCTCCCACTGCGGCTGTCAGCGGCGACACAACGATCACGCATAGAAGATAGACCAACGTACTGAAATAGGCCATGGTCGCGCTGCTATCGGTCGTCTGCAATCTGCGCGTGACGATGGTATTGAGCGCATAGAAAAGGACCGAAATCAAAACAAAGACGGAACCTTCGTTGAAACTGGTAGAACCGGGTCTGATCACCAGCAAAACACCCATAAAACCAACGATTAACGCCAGCCAGCGGTACAGCTCGACCTTTTCGCCCAACAGCAGCACCGACAGGATGGTGATCATGAGTGGCCCAGAAAAACGGATCGATTCCACCTCCGCCAATAGCAGGGCAGCCAACCCTATCATGAATGTGGTGTAGGAGAGAAAAAGAAAGACACCGCGCGCCACTTCAAGCTTGTGCTGCCTTGTGATGGGGAGACCCCTTTTCCCTTCCAGGCGAAAAAAGAGCAGGGTGAGCGGCAGGGCCACCAGACTTCGAACTGTGACAATCTCCAGAACCGAGTAGCTGCCCCCGATCCATTTGACCGCCACACCCTGCAGGGAGTTGATCAGCACCGCCATCAGTAGAAAGAGGATGCCCTGAACATTGGA